>PBJU01000008.1 GCA_002721285.1 Crocinitomicaceae bacterium | reverse complement strand
CATATGGTTGCTGGTGATATATTTGCTACCAGGTGGATATGGCAAAAGTGTCTTCAATATAAAATTAACCCATTTGCAAGAACATTAGCTATATTTTTTGGGGTTATGTTGATGCCCATTGGTATTTTAATTTATCTAATTTTTTCACTCAAAAAGAAATAAAATGAAAACATTTAAAATTTTTACATTAACAGTATTTTTTACAATAAGTTTAAATTCTAATTGTCAAGATTCCTTGAAATTACATGATACTTTTTATAAAAACCAACAACAATCGCTATTGTTACTTTCAGGATGGTCTGTAGTTAACCTTATAGGATCTCCAATTGCAAATAAAAACATGTATAATTCCACAACAACTAATGAATACTTTCATGAAATGAATTTCAATTGGAATTTATTAAATGCTGGTATTGTTGGTTTAAGTCATTTTTTAGTTCATAGAGACAGTAAAAGAGAATGGAATTTAAATCAATTATCCACAAAAAAGACAAAAGCTGAAAAAAGTATAATATTTAATATGGGTCTTGACTTAATTTATGTAATATCTGGTTTAATTATGAACAAAAGAGCAGATGTTAATAAGGATTCTTATCAAGTAAATAAAGGTTACGGTAATTCTCTAATGGTTCAGGGAGGATATCTATTTTTATACGATGCGATTTTTTTAAGAAAACTTAAAAAAATTAAAATCCAACCTAAGTTTGATTAAAGCTTATTAAATTAACTTTAATAACCTCACAATTTAATATTGTATTTACTTTTAGCTTTTAAATAAATGAAAGAAAGCCGCCAAGAAGAGATTAGAGAATACTACAAACAGATTAAAAATAGTTATTTCAAAGAATCCATTAATGCTATTTCAAGGACCATTGACGATGTGGTGGTTATTATTAAAAAAGANGCTCAAAAAGGAAGCCANTCAAATAAATTGGNAGAAGAAATCTTANAAGAGCTANTGAATTATGCAAAATTAAATTTAGCAAAAAGTAAAAATAATGACCTACTTTCAAAAGAAACTTTTAAGAGAAATATATTAGGCCTAAAAGTAATAGATAAGAATTTAGTTGAAGCTAAAAAGCACGCTAGGGAACAGCTTAAAAAAGCTCAAATTGTTCTTGAAATAATAGAACGTAAAGTTTTAGAAGAATTAAAATTAGGATAAAATTAGAAGCTAAATTTTTTAATATAAAACAGGATTCTAATCCAGATCTATTTATTACGAGTTAGTTAATATAATCAGTTAAATAATGGGAAATAATGACTACTACCTAATGATATTACCTGTTTCAATCTCTTTAGTTGGAGAAACGAAAGCTAGTTCTCCGTTTTCATTTTCGGCCATCAGGATCATTCCCTGAGATTCTACACCTCTTATTTTCCTTGGAGCTAAGTTAAGTAAGATACTTACTTTTTGCCCTATAATTTCCTCAGGAGAATAGTGTTCTGCTATTCCAGAAACTACTGTTCTAGTATCGATACCAGTATCCACAGTTAATTTAAGTAATTTATCTGCTTTTTTTACTTTTTCAGCAGCTGTAATGGTCCCAACGCGGATATCCATTTTCATAAATTCATCAAAAGTTATCTCTTCTTTCATTGGAGGAAATTTAGTTTTTTTATTAGATGCAGCTTTTAGTTTTTCAATTTGCAACTCAATTTGTTCATCTTCTATCTTTTGAAATAGAATATTAGGTTTGTTAATAGAATGATTAGATGCAATAATTTTAAAACTTCCAGCAGTATTCCATTTAGGTAATTCTATATTTAAAAGTTCAGCTAGCTCATGTGCTTTTTTAGGCATAAATGGTTCAAAAACAATAGCAAGGTTTGCTGTGATTTGTAACGATATATTCATAATCGTTTTTACTCTNTCAGGATCAGTTTTAATTAACTTCCACGGCTCTGTATCCGCCAAATATTTATTACCTGCTCTAGCCAATTTCATTGCTTCACTAAGTGCATCTCTAAATCTAAAAGATTCTATTGCTTTAGCTATATTTTTTGGTGTTTCTTCAATAGCATTTATTAATTCTTTATCTACGTCTTGGAGTTGTCCACATTCAGGTGATATACCATCATAATATTTTTTGGTAAGAACCAATGTTCTATTTACAAAATTTCCAAATATGGCACCTAATTCATTGTTATTTCTTGCTTGAAAATCTTTCCAAGAGAAATCACTGTCTTTGCTTTCAGGAGATATAGCACAAAGTACATATCTAAGCACATCTTCTTGACCAGGAAAATCTTCAATAAAGTCTTTTCCCCATACAGCCCAATTTCTTGAAGTACTTAACTTTTGCCCTTCCAAGTTTAGAAATTCGTTTGCAGGCACATTGGTTGGTAAAATATAATCTTCTAATTCAGAAAGAATGGCTGGAAATATAATAGTATGAAATACAATATTATCTTTTGCCAAGAAGTGAACTAAACTGGTATCTTCTTTTTTCCAATAGTCTTCCCAATTTCTATTAGTTTCTTCCGCCCATTTTTTAGTCGCAGATATATATCCAATTGGGGCATCAAACCAAACATATAGCACTTTTCCTTCTCCTTCTTTCATGGGAACTTTAACTCCCCAATCTAAATCTCTTGTTATTGCTCTTGGTTGTAGACCTGCATTAATCCAGCTCATGCACTGACCAACTACTTGATTTTTCCAATCTTTTGTTTCATGCACTTGCTTTCCTTTATAAACGCCTTTTTGCATCCAATCGCTTAACCAATTTTCATGTCTATCTAGAGGTAAATACCAATGTGTTGTTTTTTTAAGTTCAGGGCTTTTGCCGCTTAATGTAGAAACAGGATCAATAAGTTCACTTGGGCTTAAGGCGGCTCCACATTTTTCACATTGGTCTCCATATGCATTATCGTAGTTACATTTTGGACATTGTCCAGTAATATATCTATCAGCTAAAAACTGCTTAAATTCATTGTCATAATACTGCTCACTTTCCTTTTTTACAAAAGCACCTTTATTTTCTAATTTACAAAATAATTCTTGAGCTGTATGGTGATGGTGGTTGGCAGAGGTTCTGTCATAAATATCAAAACTAACTCCTAGTTTTTTAAAAACCTCTTTGTTAGATTGATGATATTTTTCCACAATCTCTTCGGGCTTTTTATTTTCTTTTTTAGCTCTTAATGTTATCGCTGCTCCATGTTCATCAGAACCACAAATAAAAGCTACATCCTCCCCATTAGAGCGCATAAATCTTGCATATATATCTGCAGAAATGTAAACACCAGCAAGATGACCAAGATGTAATGGACCATTGGCATAAGGCAGCGCTGCAGTGATAGTATGTCTTTTATGTTTACTCATATTTACTTTAAAGCGCCAAATATAAGTTAATATGGTTATTTTTAGACTCTCAGAAGAAAAATGAAATGATTCAACCATCAAAATTATCCAAAGGAGATTCTGTAATTTTAATTGCACCGAGTAGAAAAGTGGAATTAGAAGATTTAAAATCTGCAGAAAAATTGCTTATTAATTGGGGGTTATTTCCAGTTAGATCTAAAAATATTTTAGCTGAAAATGGGATTTTTGCAGGAAGCGATCAACAAAGAAAAGAAGATTTGCAATGGGCGATGGATCATCCTACTGCAAAAGCTATATGGTGTTTTAGAGGCGGTTATGGTTCAGTAAGATTAATTGAGCAGATTAATCCATCTGGATTTATATCTTATCCAAAATGGGTAATTGGTTTTTCTGATATTACGGTTCTACATTGTTTTTCAAATATCATTTTAAACACTTCCTCTATTCATGCTACAATGCCAATTAATGTAAGAGAGAATACCTCTAATTCTTTAGATTCATTGAAAAAAACATTGTTTGAAAACAAGTTTTCATATAGTTGGGAGTGGAATTCTAATAATAAACTATCCTCTTCTAAAGGAGAAATTACAGGAGGAAATTTATCGGTATTATGTTCCATGTTAGGAACAAATTATCAGCCTGATTTTGAAAATAAAATTTTATTTATTGAAGATGTTGATGAATACTTATATCAAATTGATAGAATGCTATGGCAATTAAAATTTGCTGGTGTTTTCCATCATATAAAAGGTTTGATAATTGGACATTTTTCAAATATAAAAGACAATAAAATTCCCTTTGGTAAATCTTTCGAAGAAATTATATTAGAAAAAATTAGAGAATTTGATTTTCCTGTGGCTTTTGATTTTCCAGCTGGTCATGAAAATGAAAACTGTTCATTGATTTTAGGCCGTGAAGCTAGGTTAGAAACATCAAAAACTAAAAGTACATTAATTACAATTTAATTAATCCATGAAAAAAGTATTATTTCTATTATTGATATTATGTTCGTTTGATTTTCACTCCCAAGTGGAAAAAGTAAAGTTTGAACTAGAAAAAACCCCTTTTAAATTTAATATAAACGCTGGTCCCTATAGATCTAGATTTGGAGATGGAAAAAAGGAAAATGGTTTCAATCAACCTGCATTTTTTACTCAAGTATACTTTCCTTTCAAAAGATCTTTAGATACTCCATCTAATTTTGAAAGAGAAAAGAATGATCCAAATTATTATGATAGACTATTTACCGCTTGCCCTATTGCTCTTTTTCATGTTACTGATGAAGGAGGAAATGGAGTTGGCTTAGGTCAAGAATTATCTTTTAAAGTTAAAAGAAAGTGGTTTATTAAGTCTCAGTTAGCAATTGTTTGGTTGGAGTCTAGTACAGATCCCAAAAAAATTGATATTGGCGGCACAAATGATGGTCTTTTAAGTGGCCTTAATTTTCACCACCACTGGTATATTTCCACTTACCTAAATAAACAAACCGCTTTGTTATTTGGATTTAACCATATTTCTAACGGGAAAATATTAGACGATGAGGTTGGAGCANTATTTGATATGTTCACTTTTGGNTTTAGCTATANTTTAAAGCCAAAAGAGAGTAAGGAGAATGAATAAAAGAAATTTAATTCAGCTCTTCTCTCGTATTAATTATATGGTATTTACTTTTTACATTCAATAGAAACAGCATTAATAAACCGTTCTTCGTCTTCAACATATTGAAACATAGTGTCTTTACNGTCATTGAATTTACAATCTCTAACNTCTGTAAACCCAATATTTTCTAATTCTATTGCTAGCGATTTACTATCCCACATCCATAAGTGGTGAGAATTTCCAAAAAACGAAATTGCAAACTCCTTAATTCCTCTGGGTCTTTTCTTTATTCCCAAAAGTGTATTATCTATAAAACCTATGCTTGCTCTTTTGTCTCCTTTATTTAAATCTTCTAAGTATTTTCTTGCTATACATTCTAAATCAGGAACTACACATCTGAAAATCGCTCCTTTTTTTAAAATTTTGAATGTATTTTTTAAAGCAATTCTAAAATCTTCAAGGGATAAATGCTCAAGAGTATGGGAACAATAGACTCCGTCACAGGAATTATCATCTAAAGGAAGGCCTTTTATTATGTCTCCATAAACAACATTGTTTGGGAAATTAACATTTAATCTATTTTTTAAAAGTTTCCCTATAAAAGGTATTTTTTGAAATCTTAATGTAGGGGACACATCAAAGTTTTTCCATTCTTTAGGAGCTGATAATCCACAACCATACTGAACATAAAGTTTTTTATCCATTTTTATAGCGCTTTAATGTTTACTTAATGGGACAAAATGAAAGCATATATGTTTTACTTTATTCCCTTTACATCATTTAGTATCGTTATTTGCTTTTAATATCTTCAATCAGCTTTTCACTTTTTCCAATATATCCATAGTCATCTTCTTTTTCCTTTGCAATTTTTATAACATCTTTTGCTGTAGCAATTGCTTCTTTATCTCTATCTAATTTTTCCAATATACACGCCTTTCTATATTGCATCCAAAATGCATCTTCTCTTTTGCTAATGGCCTTGTTTACCCATTCTAAAGCCAAATTCATGTCTAATTCGTTTTCAAGAAAAAATCTAGCTCCGTTATAATAGGAGTTTGCTGATGGTCCTTCAACTAATAAGTCGAGATATTGTTTTTCAATCTTCTTTTTTGACATAGATTTTACAGGAATAACCACTTTAGTATTAGCCCATTTCAAAATCATCTCTGCTTCAAACGAGTTAAATGCTCCAAACTCTATTGTAAAAGTTTCTGTGAAATCTTCTGTTTTAATAGGTTTAAGCGTAATATTACAAACTTCATTTTCTTCCTTATAATCTCCTGCACCCCAAAGCTCTGTTTCGCTATTAAGTAGGATATTCCATGCCTCTTTACCAGGAACTGTAAACAGAGAATAGTCTCCCTTTTTCACTTTTTTTCCACCAAATACAGTATTCTCTTCAAAAGTTATTTTTGTAGCTTTATTTGCTCCTGTTCTCCATACTTTTCCATACGGAACTAAACCTCCAAAAATCTCTCTATTTTTTGCTCCAGGTCTAGAATATTCAACAGAAATTTTGGAAACTCCAACAGTTTGAGAAATCATTCCAGTAGGACTTGCTTGTGGACTTTTAATTTGGGAATACGTACTTCCCATATAGCTTAGAGCTAATACAATAATTAANTTTTTCATATTTATATTTTATTNATCCAAATTTAATGTAATACTTATATATATTGGCACCATAAAATAATATTTTGAATAATTCTGATAATATAANACTTGGAAAAAAGGGAGAAGAACAAGCGGTTAATTATCTTCAAGAGAATGGTTATGTAGTTTTTGATAAACGTTGGAAACATAAAAGATTTGAAATAGATATTATTGCTAAAAATCATAACACATTAATTTTTTTTGAAGTTAAAACAAGAATAAATCCTATAATTTCAATTAATGATATAGTTTCAAACGCTCAAAAAGATAGAATCATAAATGCCGCTCATCATTATATTTTATCCAATAAAATTGATTTAAATATTAGATTTGACCTTATATATATAGATTACACTCAAAAAACATTTAACTTAAAACACTTTAAAGAATTTTTTACTCCTTATTTTGATTAGAATTAATAAATATATTGCTGATGCTGGTGTTTGCTCTAGAAGAGAGGCCGATCAATTAATTTGTGCCGGAAAAATATCTATTAATGGCAAAGTGGTAACTGCATTAGGCACAAAAGTTTCTGAAAATGATACCGTTACTTATAATGGTAAAGTATTAAAAGCAGAACGACTTAAGTATATCCTTTTAAACAAGCCTAAAAATTATATTACAACCGTAAAAGATACTCATGACAGAAAAACTGTTATTGATTTAATTGAAGGGGCATGTAAAGAAAGGCTTTATCCTGTAGGTAGATTAGATAGAGATACAACAGGGCTTCTTTTACTTACCAACGATGGCGATTTAACCAAAAGGTTAACTCACCCAAGCTTTGGAGTCAAAAAAAAATATGTTATTCAACTAGAAAATAGTATACATCCAGACTGTCTTAAAGAAATGCTAAAAGGGATAAAATTAGAAGAAGATGAGGTTAAGTATGATGAAGTAAAGTATGGAAGACAAGAAACAGATAGAACACAATTAATTGTTACTCTTCATTCAGGAAAAAACCGAGTAATTAGGAGAACAATGGAATATTTTGATAAAAAATTATTGCATTTAGATAGAATAGAATTTGCTGGCATCCAGAAAAATGAACTAATCAGAGGAAAGTGGAGATTTTTAACTCCCAAAGAAGTAGGATTTCTTAAGATGACAAAAGCTCGTTAAGAACTTTTTTACTTGCTTGCATTTCAGCTATTTTCTTAGAAGGACCTTTTCCTTCTCCAATTTTTTTTCCTTCAAGCATTACATATGATATAAAATAAGTTTCCCCCTTTTTGCTTGGATCATTACTGGTTTCAAAGTTTACCTTTTCACCTAGTTTTTGATAATGAATCAACAATTCACTTTTATAGTCCCTATTTTCAATAAGTATTTGTTTTATATCTAAATGAGGTGTTAGAATATATTGTTCAAAGCAATCTTTTGCTAATTCATAACCCTTGTCTAAAAGTATTGCTCCAAACAAGGATTCAAATGCATTTCCAACAAGTGATTTGTAGCTGTTTTTCCCTTTCTGATATAATATATGTTGTTCTAGTTCTATTGCTTTTCCAAACTTGTTTAATTGTTCTCTACTTACTATTTTTGATCTTAATTTTGTAAGATAACCCTCTTGCTGATTAGGATATTTTTTAAAAACATAATCAGCTACTACCATAGAAATAAAGGCGTCACCAAGAAATTCTAGTCTTTCATTATCTGTTTTTTCCTTACTTATGTTCTTGTAAGAGCTGTGGGTTATAGCCTCTAGATAATAGGATTCATTTTTAGGTATTATACCTAATTTAATATTTAAAAAAGTTGTAAATGATTTGGGTAGTAAAGAGGTTCTTTTTTTAATGAAAAACCTAATCATTGTATTTTTTAACAATGATAGAAGTGTTATGTCCGCCAAAACCAAAAGTGTTGCTTAAGGCTGCATTAACAGTTCTTTCTTGAGCCTTATTTAGAGTTAAATTAAGGTCATAATCAATATTTTCATCTTTGTGTTCAAAGTTGATGGTAGGTGGAATAATATTATCTTGCACAGCTTTTATACATGCTATAGCTTCAATTGCGCCTGCTGCACCCAGTAAGTGACCAGTCATTGATTTAGTACTGCTTATATTTAGGTTATATGCGTGTTCTCCAAATACTTCTTTAATAGCTTTAGTTTCTGCAATATCACCTAGTGGAGTCGATGTGCCATGAACATTGATATAGTCAATTTCATCTGGTGACATGCCAGCATCTTCTAAAGACAACTTCATTACATTAATTGCTCCTAATCCATCAGGATGAGGTGCGGTAATNTGGTGAGCATCAGCAGTAAGACCGCCACCAACTACTTCAGCATATATTTTAGCTCCTCTTGCTTTAGCGTGTTCTAATTCTTCAAGAATTAAACATCCTGAACCTTCTCCTAGAACAAAACCATCTCTTGTTGAATCAAATGGCCTAGAAGCAGTTTGAGGACTATCATTTCTTGTTGATAATGCTTTAAGAGCATTAAAGCCACCAATTCCAGTTATATTAACTCCCGCTTCAGAACCTCCTGTTACAATAATGTCTGATTTACCTAATTGAATAAGCATTAAAGCATCAATTATTGCATTAGTAGAGGAAGCACAAGCAGAAACAGTAACATAATTAGGGCCTTTAAGTCCATATTTTATAGATATATGTCCTGCGGCAATATCCACAATCATTTTTGGAACAAAAAACGGGTTAAACCTTGGTGAGCCATCTCCATCTTTATAGTTAAAGCACTCTTCTTGGAATGTTTTCATTCCGCCAATTCCTGAACCCCAAACAACACCAGCCCTGTTTAAGTCAATTTTNTCAAGATCTATTTTGGAATCGTTCATGGCTTCATGAGCTGTAGCCATGGCATAAACAGAAAAGGGATCCAATTTTCGGACCTCTTTTCTGTCCATAATTTCTAGAGGGTCAAAATCTTTTACCTCGCAAGCAAATTTGGTTTTAAATAATTCTGGATCAAATTTNGTTATATAATCTGCACCGCTTTTACCAGCGATAAGATTTTTCCAATAGTCTTCAACAGTATTACCTAACGGGGTTAAGGCACCTAAACCAGTTACAACAACTCGTTTTTTTTCCATAACTTAATTACTTAAAAGGTAAAATTGATTTAAATATTATTTGTTGTTTTCAATGTAAGATATTGCCTCNCCAACAGTTTGAATATTTTCAGCTTGCTCATCTGGAATAGCAATATTAAATTCTTTCTCAAATTCCATTATTAACTCAACGGTATCCAATGAATCTGCTCCTAAATCATTTGTGAAGCTCGCTTCAGTATTTACTTCTCCTTCGTCAACTCCTAATTTATCAACGATGATAGATATTACTTTAGATTTTACGTCTGACATTTTATTTTAATTTATGATTATTTAGTACAAATAAATAACTTTTCCTGTATTCAACAAAATACTTTACTTTAAACTTATTCAATAATTAAAGTTGAATAAAAACTTTTCTATTTCTATATTTCCAAAAAATATGAAATGAAAGTAGCAGTATTAGCATCCGGTAAGGGGTCGAATGTGGANAATTTACTCNGTTATTTCAAAAANAATTCAAATATTCAAGTTGTTTTAATAGGAGCTAATAATAACAATTCTGGAGCCATAGAACATGCCAAAAATTATAATGTTACAAATTTTATATTTTCTAAAAAAGAATTAGAATCTACATCAGTTCTGCTTAAAACCTTAGAAAAACATAAAGTTGATATATTGGTTTTAGCTGGGTTTTTACTAAAGATCCCTTCCACATTTATTAATGAATTTTCAGGAAAAATAATTAATGTTCACCCTTCATTGCTGCCTAAATATGGTGGAAAGGGAATGTATGGAGATAATGTACATAGAGCTGTATTATCTGCTAGAGAAAAATTAACTGGAATTACATTTCATTATGTTAACGAAAAATATGATGATGGAGAAATAATTGCTCAATTTCCTGTAGTTATTTCTGAATTAGAATCCTTATCTTCCCTGAAAGAAAAGATTAATAAACTAGAAAAATTAAAGTTCCCAGAAATTATTATTTCTATCTACAATGAATCAGTTAAAAAGGAAAATACACGAAATAATATTTGAAGCAGATACTTTTCTTGGAAAGCTATTCGATATTATTTTGTTAGTAATGATACTACTTAGCGTTTTTTCAGTTATGCTGGAGAGCGTTGAGTCATTTAGAGAAAAGTATTCCAGTATTTTTAATGTTGCAGAGTGGTGTTTCACTATTATGTTTTCAATTGAATATATTCTAAGAATATTTTCCGTGAAGCATCCCTTTAAATACATAACTAGTTTTTATGGAATTATTGACTTATTAGCCTTAGTCCCTTCATTTCTCGGTTTTGCTATCGGAGAAAACAATCTATCTTCTATAAAAACAATTAGAACAATTCGATTGATTAGAATTTTCAGGATTTTAAAATTAATAAGATATGTAAAAGAGTTAGCAGCATTAAAGAAAGCATTTGTTGCAAGCAAACAAAGAATTATAGTTTTTTTATTTGTTGTTTTATCTATAGTAATATTAATGGGTACAATTATATACATGATTGAAGACCCAAAAGATGGTTTTACATCTATTCCAAGAAGTATTTATTGGGCAATAGTAACCTTGACTACGGTTGGTTATGGAGATATAGCTCCTCATACCCCTATTGGTCAATTTTTTGCTTCCATTATAATGATATTAGGTTATGCTATTATAGCAGTTCCAACAGGAATGATTTCTGTAGAATTATCCAAAACTAATTTAAATACTCAATCCTGTCCTGCATGTAGTGATGATAGCCATGAGGATAAAGCTCTTTATTGTAAATCATGTGGAGAAGAACTGAACCCTAAACACTTATGAAAATAACAATTTATACTGATGGATCAGCTAAAGGAAATCCGGGAAGAGGAGGATACGGAATTGTTTTAAGTGCTGGAAAACATTATAAAGAAATTTCTCAAGGATTTAGACATACTACAAACAATAGAATGGAACTTTTAGCAGTTATTGTTGGTTTAGAAACTTTGAAAAAACCTGGCTATCAAGTTCTTATTGTTTCCGATTCAAAATATGTTGTGGATGCTGTTGAAAAAGGTTGGCTTTTCCAATGGGAAAAGAAAGGGTTTAAAGGAAAAAAAAATCCAGATTTATGGAAAAGGTTTTTGAAAATTTACACTCAACATAAAGTGACTTTTAAATGGATCAAGGGACATGCTGGTCATGCTCAAAATGAAAAATGTGATGAATTAGCAGTTTTAGCATCAGATGAGCCTAATTTGTTAATTGACAAGGGATATGAACAGGAGAACCCATCTAAATTATTTTAGTTTATGAAAGCTATACAATTGGTAAAATATGGACCTGCAAAAACAGCTTTTAAAACAGCTGAAGTACCTACTCCAAAGTTGAATAATAAAGAAGATATCTTAATACAAGTTCATGCCTTTGGCTTGAATTTTGCTGATATTATGGCTAGAAAAGGTTTATATAGAGCAGCTCCTGATTTGCCAGCTATTTTAGGATATGAAGTTGTTGGTGAAGTGGTGAAAGTAAATGATAAAGAGAATAATCATTTGATTGGGAAAAAAGTGTTGTCTTTAACAAGATTTGGAGGATACGCTGAATTTGTTCAATCCACATCATTATCAATTTCTTTAATTCCTGATTTTCTTAGTGATGGAGAAGCTTTAGCATTAGCGACACAATATTGTACGGCATATTTAGCTATGGAAAGTTGTAAAAACTTAAAACAATCAGACAACATACTTGTTCATTCAGCTTCAGGTGGTGTAGGAACTGCGATAACTCAATTAGCTAAGATAAAAGGATGTAAAGTATTTGGGTTGACTAGATCAGGATCTAAAGTAGATTATTTAAAAAGTAATGGGGTTGATTTCCCAATTATAACAAGCGAAAAAGATTATTTAAAAGTGATAACAGAAAATCCATCTTTTTCAAAAGTTCAGGCTACTTTTAATTCAGTGGGAGGCGAAACCCTAAAAAAGGATTTTCAATTACTAGACACTACTGGTGAAATAGTTTTTTTTGGAATTTCTGATAGAACGAACCAAAAGAAAGGGTTATTATTTACTCTTTTTCAATTATTAAAAATTGGCAAAATTCATCCTGCCAAATTACTGTTAAATTCTCAGTCAATTCACGGTTTAAACTTATTAGCCATTGGAGATAAAAATCCTGAACAAATAACTTATGCACTAGAAAAGTTAATTTCTTTAGTTAAAGAAAAAAAGATTATGCCGCATGCTAAACATGGTTTTGACTGGGATAAAATTGCATTGGCTCATCACGGCATCGAAAATGGAGATTTCACAGGAAAGGTTTTTATAAAAGTTAATAGTTAATGAAAAGAGTTTTAGCTGTATTTATTGTATTTATAGTTGGAGTAGTTATTATAATATATATTAATAATGATTTTTTTAATAGGAAAAAACTACCTGTTTTATCTCCATGTGACGTAAATCAGGACTTATANGACAGTACCCTATATAGAAAATGTATAGGGCACAAAATCTCTGATTTTAAATTAATAGATCAACTCAATAGAAAAGTTAATATTGAAGATTTAAGAGGAAAGATAATTATTGCAGATTTTTTCTTTGTTTCATGTCCTGGAATATGCCTAAAGATGACCAAGAATTTAAATGAAATTCATAAAAATTTCAAATTTGATTCTTCCGTATTAATTTTATCTCACACAGTATGGCCTGAATTGGATTCACCAAAAGTATTATTCAATTATGCGGAATCATACAATGTTAATCATGATAATTGGAGGTTTCTTACTGGGGATAAAAAGGAACTATATAGGTTGGCCAGAACTAATTATTTAGTTGCTCCTGACGTTAAAGACCCTAATTATAAACATGGTAGTAGTGCAGATTTTATTCATACCGAAAACATAGTTTTAGTAGATAGAAAACAAAGAATTAGAGGTATTTATGACGGTACAGACTCTGTAGAAATGAGCACCCTGCTTAATGATATTAAAGTATTGCAAAAAAACTAGACATGTTTTTTTAGTTTTTTAACTAATATNTAAAAAGGAATAGTATCTAAAAGTGCAATAGACAACTTAAACAAGTANCCAGAAAGTATAAAATAGAATAACGAATGAGTTAGTTGTCCATTTTCTTTAGGAAGTCCATCCACAATAAAATGAGTTANAAGAATTACGGCTATACTATCTATTAACTGACTAATAATTGTNGAAACATTATTTCTTAACCATAATTTTTTTCCTTTGGTTTTTTCTTTTAATAAATGAAAAATTTTGACGTCAATAAATTGTGCGCTTAAATAGGCAATCATTGAGGCTATGGTTGCTCCCATTGTTAATTTCCTAATTTGATAAAACGCATATTCTGATGGAACAATTGCTTGATTATTTTCTATTCTAATTTTTGGAAGACCATTTATAAGCTCTGTTGGAGGATCTAAAACACCAGCAATCCAAACAAAAAATAAAACCCAAAAATTTAAACCAAGCCCCATCCATACTACCCAATTAGCTCTTTTTTTTCCATATAGTTCACTAATTAAATCTGTACATAAGAAAGTTATAGGATAGGGTAGAACACCAATCGCAATTACAAAAGGAATATTAAAGTCAAAAAAATTAAATGAATAATCAATAAATTTTGATGTTCCTAGTACATTGAGCAATGTCAAAGACCCTAAGAAAATACCAGAAAGAATAAGAAATATAATTTCTTTCTTATAATTAGNACTTAAATTTTGATTAGTACTACTCAAAATACGTATTTAGAATACTATAATATACCATTTTTCCCAAGAATTCCATTCCCAACAAAAACACCATTCTTAAAAACCTTAATTTTTTCTAGAAGCCCATATTCATCATAAACATAATATCTTCCATTATATAAATAACCATTTTTAAATTCCCCATCCATTAGTAGGTTTTTATTACTATCATATGTTTTACCATAATTATTAACCAATTGATTTTGAGCGCGATTTAAAGAGCCTATCATTTTCGGCCCTCTTTCNATTGAAGGGTCTTTATATTTAACAATTGGCTTAGTAGCTTTAAACTCTTTTATAGAAGTGGAAACTCCTTTATTAAAAACAATTTCTTTTTTCTTTTCACCATTTTCATAGAACCATGTTGCTTGACCATTTTCTTCCCCATTTAGAGTGTTAAAAGAGAGTTCTTTTTTACCGTTAGCATAAAAGTATTCTACTTTTCCTTCTGTTTTACCAGAGCTGTTAAACTTCTTAGACTGTCTTAATTGACCATTAGGCCAGTATAATTCATAACTTCCTGTAATTAAACCTCCATGTACACTTCCTTTTTCTTCTATCTTCCCATTTTGAAAATATGTAGTATAAGCGCCAAAGGATCTCCCATATCTATAATTTATGGAACTTCTAACAGCTCCATTAGGCCAATATTTTATCCATTTACCGGTTTTTCTACTATTAACATACCTTCCTTCTTCAACTTTGTCTGTAGCTCCGTAACCTTTTTGATTACTAATATCTCCTGTAATTATCCAATATCCAGTTTTTCTACCATTGACAGGATCAACCCTGTTCAAGGTGTCTGAATTTAAACTAAAAATGGAATTAAAGGGGCTAAAAACAATTAATAAACCCCAAAAAATATGTATTAAAAAAATCCTCATATAATTTTGACAAAAGTATAAAATTCAACTATTAATATGTAAAGTTAATGTACTTTTAGTGAAGAAATAAAAATCAAATTTTGAATATAGCAGCAATACAGTATGATATATTTTGGGAAAGTCCAATAAAGAATAAAAAGTACCTGGATTCATGTTTGAAGNATTTAAAAAATACTGATTTAATTATCCTGCCTGAAATGTTTACTACTGGATTTTCAATGAATGCTTCTGAAATCGCAGAACAACATTTTGGTGAAACTTGTGTTTGGATGCAAGAAAAAGCAAACGAATTAGATACTACCATAATAGGAAGTATACCTGTTAATGAAAAGAGCAATTATTATAACAGGTTATATGTTATAAATAAAACTAATATTCAATATTACGATAAAAAGCATCTTTTTACCATGGCTGACGAACATCTAACCTATAGTTCAGGCTATTCAGATCTTATTATAAATATTAATGGATGGAATATTAAACCTTTAATATGTTATGATTTAAGGTTTCCAGTATGGTCTAGAAATAAAGTTTCTAATCAACTTTATGCTTATGATGTTCTTATATATATTGCTAATTGGCCATCCGTAAGATCTAATGCTTGGATTAATTTGTTACAGTCTAGAGCTATTGAAAATCTATCTTATTCAATAGGATTAAATAGAATTGGAAAAGATTTTAATGGGATTGATTATAATGGATGTTCAAGAGTATTTAACTTCAAAGGAGAAAGAATAGATTCATTTGTAGATAATGAATTTTGCATACAACAAATTCAATTAGATAAAATTAAATTGGATGATTTTAGATCAAAATTTCCAGTATTAAATGATGCAGATCAATTTACTCTTTTGGACTAAAATCCCATGTAATATCAGCAGTCCAATTTTTTTGGAGTTTTATTTCATCTTTATAATCATAAATTTTTTCAGGTTGTGTTTTACTAATCACNTTTCCTTTTGACCAATAATTGTTTTTATCTGTGTCAGCAATTAATTTTAATTTATAGTTACCGGGAATACAGTTTGCGAAACTAGTATCTAAAACATCCCCTTCAAAAGTAAATTCATTTTTTATTTCATCATTATTAATAATTTGAAGGATAGAATAGGGGTGTTCAATATTTTTTAAACTCAGGTTTAAATTTGATAATTCTTCATTGGAAAGGATATTAAAATTAACTATGCTAGTATCGACTTTTTCATGTCTAACTCCTTTAAAAGATTTTGGGTAAAAAGTAGCGTTAAAATTTCCACTTTCGGAAAAGGGAGTAATCAATATTACATTTTCTTTATGAGTAATTGAAAAGTTTACGGCAGAACTATCTTTTACTAATTCAATTTTGGAACTATCAATGGATAAAATTTGTTGATTAAATAAAAGTGAAAGAGATTTATTATACATTAAAAGTGTTTTATCCTCTTTTTTATAAGATATTTTTTTTGTTGAGTTAGAGGGAAATTTATTGGAAACTCTGATTGTATCATAAAAATGATTTAATGTTGAACTCACAATAAATATGTATTTATCTAAAGTATCTTTCAAATAAAAAACATGCGACTCACTTTTCTTTAACGAGTAGTAACTATTTTTATTAATAGTGTCATATATAATACAAGAATCTACTAATTGGTTAAAATCAATTTTTAAAAGCCCAACATCATTTAGTAATGTTTTTTCAATATTTGTTTTATTACCTGGCTTAAATGAACTGATTTGGAAGGAAGAAATAGAATCAGTAATATTAATAGTATCAAAATAATAACCTTGTGATTCTCTTAAAGTGTCCAGCAAAAAATTTTTGTTTTCATCCTTAAATGTTGTAAGAATATATTTCCCATTTTTTATATTTTCCATTTTAAAATGGCCTTTTTTATCAGTCAAAGTATGATAAACATAGTCTGAAGAATCCACGCTTTTTATTTGCACTAAAAAATCTTCTGCGGGAATTTTTTCAGGCATTAATGTTACTTCACCTTTTATAGTNCCACTATCAGTTTTATTCCCTGTAGAAAAAGTNTGCTTAAATTCAGTGATAGTATTTTTTTCTGTTAAATCTGCTATTGATTTTATGAAAATAAACGAATAGGTGGTGTTACTTTTTAAGGTGTCCTCCCATTTAATTAAAAGAGATGTTTTTTCTGTAGTGATTTTATAGTCTTCAATATATGGGTTAATTAAAAGAGATGTTTTCCCAGANATAAACTGGATGTTTTCATTAAACTCAAGCAAAAATTCTTTTTCATTAAAATTAGTTCTTAGCGTATCATTATTACTAATAAGTTGTGGAGGGATAGTGTCTTTTTCACCTCCAGTTAANGCACCTTGTTGGGCACAACCCATATAAAATAATAATAGGATAATATATATTTTTCTCATATGAGAGTACTTATTGTTTCTATAATAGGATGCATCCAAATAATATCGTTTTTAGAAAAAGCATTTATTTCAGAATGATCTATATCNAGTATAAATTTCACATTTCCATCTTTATCAATTATTGGAAAAACAATTTCAGATTTAGATGCTGTATTGCAAGCAATATGCCCTTCAAATAAAGATACATCATTTACAATAATAGGCTTTTTTTCATGCCAAGATTTTCCACAAACTCCCTTTTTCCAACCTATTCTAGTACATGCTGTGGGGCCTTGAAATGCATGAAGAATAAGCTCTTGCTTTTCTACTTTATAAAAACCAACCCAGAACCAATTAAACTTATATTTGATAGCTGCTGAGATGTTCCCTAAATTAGTGTGAATAGGGTCCTTTATTGAAACTAATGCTTTTATCTGTTCGCTTAACTCTTTATAGTATTTTTCTTTTTTGTTTTTATTCATGATGGTTAATAAAGCAAATGTAAACTAGAGAATTAGAAATACAATTTTTTCTTACAATCTTATAATAATTTTTAATTTTAAACTTTATATAAATCAGTTATAGTTATGGGAAGAGCATTTGAGTTTAGAAAAGCTAGAAAAATGAAGCGTTGGTCTGCTATGGCAAAAGCTTTTACGAGGATTGGCAAAGATATAGTTATGGCAGTTAAGGATGGTGGGCCTAATCCTGAAACTAATTCAAAATTACGAGCGGTAATCCAAAATGCAAAGTCTGTTAATATGCCTAAAGATAATATCGAAAGAGCCATTAAAAAGGCATCAGATAAAGACACAGCAAATTACAAAGAAGTTTTATTTGAAGGATATGCCCCTCATGGTATTGCAATTATAATTGAAACTGCCACAGATAATAATAATAGGACAGTAGCAAACATTAGAAGTTATTTTAATAAATTTAATGGTACTTTAGGTACTCAAGGTTCTGTTGAATTTATGTTTGATCATATATGTAATTTTAGAATTAATGATAATGGTCAGGATATAGAAGAATTGGAACTTGAAATGATAGACTTTGGAGTCGAAGAAATTTTTGTGGATGAAGGAGTAATTAATATGTGTGCACCGTTTGACTGTAATGGCGCTATTCAAAAAGAATTAGAAAACAGAGAAATTGAAATTATATCATCAGAATTTGAAAGAATTCCTCAAGTGCATAAAAGTTTAAACCAGGACCAAATTAATGAAGTAGAAAAATTAATAGAAAAAATTGAGGAAGATGATGATGTTAATGCGGTATATCATAATTTAAGCATTCCACTTGAAGATTAAGGGAATTAATTTATTGGTTTATAATATTCTTTAAATACTAATTTAGATTTCATGTACTTTTTGTGAGATGGATACAATTTTTCAAATGAAAATTTTCTTTTAAATATAAAGCCATGTTTGGTATACCACTTTATTAAAAATTCTTTTTGTGGATGTTCCCAGTTTTTTGCACAAAGAATTTCAATAGTTATTTTGCTAAATTTTTCTTCTTTTGCTTTGCTTATTATATATTCTAGAATGATATTTCCATAGCCCTTTTTCTGATGTTTTTCAATTATTGTAAGCATGGAAAATGACAAGGTTTCTGGACTAATTGTTTTTATACAAACAAACCCAAGTATTTCAAAGTCATCATCTAGAACAAATAACTCATTATTCTTTATGAAGGTCAAACATTCTTCTTTAGAAATTCTGAAATAATCCTTTTCCCAAAAATCAATTTCGTTTTTATAATAAACTTTATCTGCATGTTCTTTTATAAAAGTACATTCTTCTATTTTAGCAAGTCTAATTATGGTCATTTTTTAACCATTTCCATCCATATTTCACTTCCAAGTCTTGGGGCAATAGAATCATTAGTGATTTCAAAATGTAATAGATTAAAACGTTCTTTAAAAAGGGCTTTATATTCCATTATATTTCCTCCAAAGGGAGGGCCCTGGGTTTCAAAATTTACATTAAACAGCAGGCCAATTAATTTGCCTTTATCTGACAATAGCTCATGAGTTTTATTAACATATTCTGTTCTTTTATCAGGATTTTGAGCACAAAAAAAAGTTTG
Source organism: Crocinitomicaceae bacterium (assembly GCA_002721285.1). The sequence goes on along the minus strand of PBJU01000008.1, from coordinate 21,817 downwards.
CTCAATTATTATATCAAATGGTATCTTAGGATTAAAAGAAAAATAATCATCTGTTAAAATTTGATTTTCTGGAAATTCAGGACATGCAGATTTAAAATTTTGAATCGCTTGAATTGAATAGTCCATATAGTAAATATTTTTGTAGCCCTTTTTAAATGCATAAATAACTTCATGTCCCTTCCCAGCTCCTGGGATTAAAATCCTTAACTTTTTTTGATTTTTTTTATCCAGCCATAACTTAATTGGAGGTGAAATAAATCCCATATCCCATTGGGTATTTCCATCCAAATATCTTTTATCCCAGTATTGTTGTGAAAGATGTTCTAAATCACTCATTTTTTTGGCGAATTTCCCCTTTTTCAGAAAGTAAAATAGCTATTGACTTAGTAGATTCAAATTGAGATAAAATAATCAATATAACCACAGTTATTGGCACACTTATTACCATTCCAGTAGTTCCCCATAAAACTCCCCAAAACACTAGTGATATTATACTAAATAATGGACTTATATTCATAGAGTTACCTAGCCACTTTGGTTCTAAGAAATTTCCTATCAAAACTTGAATAAAACCAACAATAAAAAACATACTTAAAGAAANAGAAAAATCACCAAATTGTAATAAGCAAAAAATACCAGGGAACACAGTTGCAAGTAGAGATCCAATAGTTGGAATAAAATTTAGAAGAAAAATTAAAAATGCCCAAAAAATAGCAAAATCTAATTTGAAAAGTAGGAAAACTATATAGCTTAAAAAACCTGTCAAAAGGCTAATTAATGTCTTAATCCCTAAATATCTTGCAACTGACCATTCAATTTCAAAAAGTGTAGAATTTATNTTTTTTAGTTTTTCATTGGATGATGAAAATATTTGATTCATTTTTTTGCTGAAATAAACTTCTTCAATAAATATAAAAACAGCAAAAAGTAATATCATTAATGTACTACTAATAATATTAGAAATAGCATCAAATAATTTTTCTGCAATTAATCCAATATTTATTTCTGATGTATGAGTTTTNACATAAGCGTGAATATCAANATTAAAATAGTTGTTNATAGTCATTATAAGCTCAGAAATATTTTCATCATAATCATGATGTGATTTAATAATATTATTAAAGCTGTTTAATAATATTTGAGTTACGATAAANAAGACACTAAAAACTACTAATGTGGATATAATTTTCTTTATAATATTNGGGACTATTTTNCCATATACAGGAATCTTCTCTGATATTGAGGTAAAGATNCTTATTGTAAACCAAANTAATAGAGCAAAAACAAAAGGGACTAAGATGGATTGCCCATACATTAAAACAATTATAATNCCNGCAAAACCAATAATTATATTTGATAGTTTATTCACTTTTAAACTTGTATTTTGTTAAAATAAATAAATTATAAATTATATCAATAAAAAAAGGCCTAATAAAAATTAGGCCTTAGAATGTATACAGTAAAATCAAATTAATTTTTCAAAGTTAATTTTATGGTTTTTGTTATTTGGTTAGCATTTACTCTAACAAANTAAATTCCATTGGCATTGCTTGATAAATCAATTTGGTTGATGTGNCCACCAGATGANAGCATTCCACTTTGACTTCTNTAAACTTCCTCACCAAGAATATTTATNACTGAAATNTCAATTTTAGAGGCACTATTTAAGTGAACTACTAAAGATGCAATTCCGTTAGATGGATTAGGATATAGTAGAGTTTGGAATCCAGTTGGGTTTTTAATTCCTACAGAACCAGACACTATTGCTGATTGAGAAGCGTTTAGAATTTCACCTGTAGTACCATTAACAAGCATTGCTACAGCGTGCATTTTATTTAAATTCCAACTTGAATTTCTTGCNAAAGTATAAGTGTAATTTACATTGTCTCCAGCATTAACAGTTGAAGGAACAGATCCGCTTGTACCATTAATTTCATTGTTACCAAGCGCAACTGCAACATGGTCATGATAGAAAGGAGATACTGTTGATCCAGCAGTNGNAAAATCTAAATTAGGCATAGACCCATAATTAGGCATAGCCATTGGTCCACTACCACCTCCATCATAATAATTTGCTTGTCCTGCCCCAAGAATACTATCACCTAATAAAACTACAGCAATTCTATGATCGCCGGATACGCTNGCAACAAAATTAGCACTAACATCTACAGTAACATTATTGGCATCATAATATGCATTTGGCGTAACACCTCCAATTGGAACATATCCTGCTTTACGTTGGTTCATCATATTTGCAAGATCAGTTGCATTTGGATCTCCATCAAGAACTCTATCTACTCCAGCCCCAGGATATCCACCGGGAACATAATTTCCAATATTTGCATCATATGCTTGAACAACCATTCCGTCTCCGTTATGAACAGCAATACCTATGAAATCATTCGGATAGTTCATAGCCATTTCAACCATTCCTACAGCACCTCTTGGACACCATCCACACCATTCNCCAGTTTTCTCTTCACCAATTACAATTTTAGGAAGAATTTGAGNAACNGAACTNTATGTATTTGTTATAGAATTATTATTAGCATTTGCATCATTTGCAGCACTTACATCAACAGTTAAAGTATAGTTNTGACCACCAACTACANTTAGTGGNGTNCCATGNGTAAAGCTNTAAGTNTCTCCAAAGTTCATATTTACGTTAAAAGTTTCAGTATTTGCCCCTGAACCATCATTCCATGTTATGTCAAATGAAGATATAGGATTTGATCCGTAGCTAGTAACTGTACCAGTAATATTATTAGGACCAGCCCCCAAAACACTTGCCATTGATAATGATGTCATTTCCATATCAACAGGAGCAGGAGTTATACATGAAATAGTAACATCGAATGGAGTATATGGACCGCCAGTTCCATCTTGACAATTCCATGAGCCATCACCTTTAACATATAAAGTAATTGTTCCAGTTGTTGAAAGGCCCATTCCACCAGTATGATCTCCATCAGCACTGTATAGTAGGTTTCCATTGTTTCCAATTCCATCCCATATTTGAAGACTATCGTATCCAACTTCCGTTTGACCTGCATTAATATCTAATCTTATCATATCACCAGGGTTATCTACTACAGCCGTAAATACCGAATATGCACCTGGTCCATAACAATGTGTTACTGTTTCACCACAACCAGGAGGAGTAGTAAATGAAAATGGTCCAGACCAGTTACTTAAATCAGATGAGCTACAAACACCTTGAACATAAAAATCATAGTCAGTTTGAGATGTTAACCCTGTCATTGTGTAATTAGTCGCACTAACGTTAGCAGATGTACCAGATCCTAAAGAAAATCCAGCAGCGCCAAATTCAACATTCCATGAAGTTTCTGAACTTCCAGGAGTCCAAGATAAATCCGCAGATGATGCAGAGATATTGGATCCAACAAGGTTTGTTGGCTTAGGACAACTTGGCATTTCTCTTAGTTCAAAATTGTCTATAGCAATGTCACCAGTAAATTGTACACCAGCACCATCATCTGTAACGTTAGCTGTAATTTTAAACATTACAGATCCATTGTAGGAAGATAAGTCAACAGTTTCTTCATTCCATTGATCGCCTTGATCACCTGATTTAGAAAAAACATTGGTGAATGTAGCACCTCCATTAGATGAAATATCAACTGAAAGTGTACCTGTTGCACCACCAAACATATGTGTAAAGAATTTAAGTTGTGCAGCAGTTAAGGTACTTATGTCAATAGACGGACTCATCATAACAGCACTATCGCCAGGAACTCTTGGGTTAGATGTTTCAATGTACATGTAATTTCCGCCACCAGTAATGTCATCAGTTGGTCCAGTACCCACAGACGTTGTTGGTCCGGAAAAACTTAACCAATCAAAAATATCATTAGGAGATTGCATCCAACATGGAGAGCCATTATCAAATGTCTCAAGGTAAGGGGCAGATCCAGGACAAGTATGAACATTTAATGGGCCTTCCCAAATACTAACGCCATTATTTGCTGATTGACAATCAGCTTGTACGTAAAAATCATAATTTGTATAATCATTCAGTCCGCTTACTGTTGTTGAGGTNNTACTAGCAGTAGNAGTGGTACCACTTCCAGAAGCAAAACCAACAGGACCATATTCAATATTCCAAGAAGTTTCATTACCACCAGCATTCCATGATAAATCTACACTAGAAGAAGTAATGTTAGCAGCTGTAAAGTTNGATGGTCTGATACAGGAAGGGGCATTTCTTAATTCAAAGTTATCTATTGCAATATCACCCCAATATTGTACTCCACTTCCATCATCACCAACATAACCAACAATTTTGAAACTAACTGAACTTGTAAAGTTGGATAAGTCTACCATTTCTTCATTCCATTGGTCACCTTGGTCCCCAGATTTAGAAAACACAGTAGAATAGGTATTACCACCATCAGCAGAAGCATCAATCCTCAAAGTTGAAATAGAAGCTCCATACATGTGCGTGTAGAATCTTAGTTGTGCAGCAGTTAAAGCACTAACATCTATAGGTGGAGTGTACATTATAGCACTATCGCCAGGCGCTCTTGGAGCAGAAGTTTCAATGTATATATAACTTCCTCCACCAGAAACATCATCTGAAGGACCAGTAGTTAATGAAGTAGTTGCTCCAGATAAAATAGTCCAATCAAATACATCTTGAGATTCTTGTGACCAACAAGCTGCAACACCATTATTGAAGTCTTCCATATATGGAGCAGCTCCAGGACATGTAGTTACCGTTAATGGCCCAGCCCAATTACTTGTTCCATTTGAAGAAGCTTGACAGTCTGATTGAACATAAAAATCATAAGTAGTATACCCACTAAGACCAGAAACTGTTGCAGATGTTGTACTTGACGTAGTTGTAGTACCACTTCCTTGAGAATATCCAGAAGGACCGTATTCTATATTAAATGAAGCGGCATTTGGGCCTGCAGTCCATGAAATATCTACAGAAGAAGAACTAATGTTCCCAGCACTTAAACCGTATGGATCTAAACATGCAGGTGGTGCACAGGAGGAGTTGGATACTCCAGACCATATATTTCCGTCGTTACCTGAGTTATTTGCGTAAGGCCCAAAAGAACCAACACTACTTCCATCAGGAGCTGTAATGGTAAATGTAATTTCTGTATCCCAAGTACCTGAAATAAAATCAAAACTAACATTGTCACCTGTGTAGGTGCTAATAGAATCAGTTGCATTAGTTCCTGAAGGGACAGTGAAATTTCCAACAACAGCTCCGTTTATAGAAACATTTATGGATGCTCCGTTCCATCCATCACCATAAGAATCTTGCATGTCAACTACATAATGACATTGAGATTTTGCAATGGAAAAAGTAAAAATAAGGGTAAATAAGAGTAATAATTTTTTCATAATTGAGTTATTAAAATAGATATTTGATTTGGGTTAATTTTTTATGTCCAAAATATAAAATGGACGTTAAATTAATAAAAACATAACTCATATCAAAACAAATTAATAGATATGTTATTCAAGGAGAATTATTAATTAAAGAATAAAAATGGGATTTATAAATCACAAAAAAAACAATGTTATATTGATAGTTTTGTGACTCCGGAAGGATTCGAACCCTCAACCCTCAGAGCCGAAATCTGATGTTCTATCCAGTTGAACTACGGAGCCATAAAAACAAAATTAGAATTATTTGCAATAATAATTTTAATATTTAGTTAGTTTGCAGTCTGTGAAAAAAATACTGTACATATTTCTATTTTGTTATTTTCCTGTTTCAATGTTTCTGGGACAAGATAATTTTTCAATTGGAACCTGGAGAGATCATTTGCCATATTCTAAAATAAATGAATTGGCTACATTAGATAATATAGTTTATGGATCNACTCCTTATTCATTAGTTGAATTTAATTTAAATACTAATGAAATAACTAAGTATAGCACTNTTAATGGATTAAGTGAAACAGGTATTTCAGGTATTGTTGCTAATGAGTCTCAAAATACTTTAGTAATTGCTTATGAATCAAGTAATATTGATTTAATNAGNGANGATAATATTATTAATTTTTCTGCAATATTAAATAGTAATATAATTGGAGATAAATCTATATATGAACTTTATTCTAAAGACAGATTTGTATATGTNTGTACAGGTTTTGGAATTGTAGTTATAGACCTGAATAAGCAAGAAGTTAAAGACACTTACATAATAGGAGATAATAACACTCAAGTTCCTGTAATAGATATACATATAGATAATGATTCTATTTATGCTCTTACAACTTTAGATATCAAATCGGCTCCATTAAGTTCTAATTTCTTATCGGATGCTAATTCATGGCAGACAATAAATACACCCATAGAATTTACTAATTTAGAATCATTTAGTGAAGGTCTTTTAGCATATGGAGAACAAAACATAGTTTACAATTATTACAATGGTTCATGGGATACACTAATATGTGATACTTCACAAAATATAAGAAATTTAAGGTATGCAGATAATCAGCTTATGATTGCTACAAATAATTCGTATTTGACGATATATAGTACAGATATTCAAGATTCTTTATATCTAGATACTATAAATTTAATATGGACTTATGATGGAGAATTTGGAGTGTTAGCAAATGATGTCCAAAAAGTACGAGATTTCTATTGGATTGCGGACGATAAAAAAGGATTACAAAGACTTTGGAGTAATTGGATATCATCGACAATAATTAATAATGGACCATTTAGAAATGATGCATTTCACTTGTCATCTGGTAATGGAAAATTGTATGTATCTTCAGGAACAACTGATGGTACAAATTGGAATAAAACTTATAATTGGCATGGAGTTTATGAATATGGTAATGAATCATGGAACATGTATAATCAAATTACAGATTCAACTATGTTTTATAATAGGGATACAGTTTCAGATTTAATTTGGTCAACACCACACCCAACTAACAAAGGTGAATTTTTTGCTTCTTCTTTTGGCGGTGGGTTATTACATTTTCAAAATGGGCAATTAAAAAATAGATTTTCTTATTATAACTCATCTCTACAAACTAGGATTGGAGACCCAAGAAATCTTGTTTTTGTGGCTGGGACGGACTTTGATATTGAAGGTAATTTATGGGTTTCCAATCCATTTACTGACTCCCCTCTTTCTGTTATGAATAAAAATGGAGAATGGAAATCTTTTTATTGTGGAAGTTTAGTGACAAATAATTTATGTACTGACCTTGTTGTTGATAATCAATATGGTTTTATATGGATGGTAGTTAAAGGAGTTGGAATTTTAGTGTATGACTATAATCAAACTCCAATGGATGAAACAGATGATCAATATAAAATTATTGGAACTGCAAGTGGCACTGGTTCTTTACCAAGTTCATTCGTTAACTGTTTATCGATAGACAATGATGGTGAAATTTGGATCGGCACAGAAAAAGGCCCAGTTGTTATGTATAGTTCCTATCCGATATTTAATGATGTAAGTTATGATGCTCAAAGAATATTAATTGAACTAAATGGAACTCTTCAAAATCTATTGGAAAATGAAAGTATTAATGATATTGTAGTGGATGGTGCAAACAGAAAATGGATTGCAACAAATGGGGGAGGATTATTTTTAATGTCTGAAGATGGTACTGAGACTATTTTCTCATTTTCAACATTGAATAGCCCATTGTTTACTAACGCAATTAAATCTTTGTCAATTGATAATGAATCAGGAGAATTATATATTGCTACTGAATTGGGTATATTAGGATATAGATCATCATCTACCTTAGCCAATGAGATATTTGGCAAATTAGAGGTTTTTCCTAACCCAGTGCAACCAGATTATTTTGGTAATATTGGTATTAAAGGCATGATGAATAATTCTGAAGTAAAAATTACTAATTCAAATGGAATTTTAATTAAAACCATTTTTTCAAATGGAGGACAAGCTGTTTGGGATGGCAAGGATTCTTTTAATAATAATGTTAGTAGTGGAGTGTATTATATTTTTTCTAGTTCTGAAGATGGTTTTTCAAAAGCTAAAACTAAAGTTTTGGTTATTAGATAAAAGATTTAATTTTCTTGTATATTTAATTATTAATTGTTTTGTATATAATTTCAATTTGTGATTTGGATTGATATAGTATTTCTTGTCCCATTGATATGGGGAGCGTATACGGGTTTTAAAAAAGGATTAGTTGCTCAAGTTTTGGGATTAGCTGCTATTGGACTAGGTATTTGGCTTGGAACTCAGCATCCACATTTAGTATATTTTCTTTTAGAAGGGAAAATTTCTGATAAATATATTTTCATAGCGTCTTTCATTATAATTTTTTTAGCAGTTGTTATTGCAGGATTGATAATTTCAAAATTATTAGAAAAGGTGATTAATTTTATACAATTAAAGTTTATTAATAAAATAGGAGGGGTTGTTTTAGGAATAACTAAAGTTTTCTCCTTTTTGATAGTAATAGTCTTTATTATTGAAAGTTGGGACACTGGAAATTTAATAATAAAAAAATCTGTAAAGGATTCATCCATAATTTATCCGATTCTTAACGAGTCTTCACATTTTATTCTTCCTAAGATTGAGAATCAAGACATTATAGACCTTCCATTATTAAAAAAGGAAGAGAATTGATGTTTCCCGCTGAAGATTTTTTACATTTGATAAGTGTTTTTCAAAAACTTTTCTATTAATAATTATGTTAAAAATCAATTAGATGATTTATATCATTCTAACAGGGTCCCTCATGCATTGCTTTTAAATGGTCAAGAAGGTTCTGGGCATTTTCAATTTGGCCTTTATTTAGCCAAATTATTATTATGTAAAAACACAAATCAAAGTTTTTCTTTCCAGCATCCTGATTTACATTTTTCTTTTCCGATTCATTTGTCTAAAACAAATCATAGTGAAAAATCTGATGATCAAAGACAAATATTTATAGAGATGCTAATTAAATATAAATGTATTGGTAAAAGTACTTGGTACTCTTTAATGGGGAATGAGAATAAACAAGGGGTTATTGGCGTAAAAGAGAGCCAAGAGGTACTAAAAAAATTAAGTTTAAAATCATATGAAGGTGGTGCAAAAGTTTTAATAATGTGGTTNCCAGAAATGATGAATGTACAATCTGCTAATAAACTTTTAAAGTTAATTGAAGAACCACCTGCAAAAACATTTTTTATTTTAATTTCTGATAATAAAGAAAAGTTATTGCCTACAATTAGCTCAAGGCTTCAACATATTGATGTTTCACCTCCTTCAGAAAAGGAAATATTCAGTTTTTTATTAAATAATTTTGAAATTGACGAGTTATCAGCAAAAAAATATTCTGCTTATGCAAATGGAAATTTGCATCGAGCAATTAATTTTCATTTTAATAGCTCACATAATTCAGATTATTTACCTTTTTTTATTAAATGGATGAGGTTGTGCTACTCTAGAAATATTGCAGATACTATTGATTGGGTNAATGAAATTTCTAAAATGGGGAGAGAACAACTTAAAGAATTCTTACTTTATAATCTTGAGATGTTTAGAAACTGTGTTATTGGTCATTATAAAGTTAATTTTAAAACTTTAAATGATGAAGAAATGGCTTTTTTAGAAAAATTTAAACCCTACATAAATCATAATAATATTATTCCTCTCAGTGATTTAATTAATGAAGCTTATTTTCATGTAGAACGAAATGCAAATACTAAGATATTAATGTTAGATGTTTCCATTAAAATTTTCAAGCTTCTAAAAAACTCAGTTTATCAAATAAAAAAAGTATAATATTTATTTGAGTTTATTTGTTTTTATGTAAGTATATTTAATTACTTATTTTAATTTGACAAAATGTATATATTAAAAAACAAGATAATTTTTTCGTTTTTTTCATTTGTGGTTTTTTTTTGGGGCTGTAATAAAGAAAATATAATTTACAGTGATTATTATAGTTTTTCTGAGTCAACCTGGTCTCATAATGATAGTGTTATTTTTAATTTGGACTTGAATGATACAACTTCTGTTTATAATGTTTCTTTTCAACTAAGGGCAAATACATCATACAAATGGTCTAATATTTATATTTTTTCAGATATTTTTTTTCCAAATGGTAAAGCAAGGAGAGATACATTCGAATTTTATTTAGCGGATGAAAAAGGGCATTGGGTTGGAGATAGGTCAGGATTGATTGTTGAGTATTCATTTCCTATTTATAAGAATGTTCGGTTTCCAATAAGTGGGGATTATAAATTTCATTTACAACAAGCAATGAGAGATACTGTTTTAAATGAAATTTCTAATGTTGGTCTGAAAATATCTAAACCATTACCATAATATTGTTATATAAAAGACTTAAATTATAAGTCTATTTTTCAAATGCCTATTTATAAAGATCATATAAAGTCTAAATTGCCAAAATCAGAGACTAATATTTTTACAATTATGTCTCAATTGGCAAATAATCATAATGCAATTAATTTATCACAAGGTTTCCCAGATTTTGATGTGGATCCATTATTAATAAATACGGTTAANAAATATTTAGATAAAAANTACCATCAATATGCTCCTATGCAAGGCGCTCTTAAACTGAGAGAACAAATAAGCAAAAAGGTATTTAAGCTTTACAATACATATTATAACGAACATGATGAGATTAATATAACTTCTGGTGCAACTCAAGCTATTTATACTACTATATCTGCATTTGTAAGAGAGGATGAGGAGGTTATATTGTTTACACCAGCATTTGATTGTTACCAACCAGCAATAGAACTAAATGGTGGTAAGCCAGTTTTTGTACAGCTTAAAGCACCAAACTTTAAAATTAATTGGGAAGAGGTTAAAAAGTTAATTAGTCAAAAGACAAAGATGATTATTATAAATTCTCCTAATAATCCATCCGGAACTATTCTCCATAAAAATGATTTATTAGAACTAGAAAAAATTACAACAAATTCTAATATTATTATTTTAAGTGATGAAGTATACGAGCATTTAATTTATGATAATCAAGAGCATCATTCTATTTGTAGTTTCCCAGAATTATCAAATCGATCAATTGGTGTGTTTTCCTTTGGTAAAACTTTTCACGTTACCGGATGGAAGCTAGGTTATGTTTTAGCTCCAAAAGAATTAATGAAAGAAATTAGAAAAGTACATCAATTTAGTGTTTTCTCTTCTAATCATCCTCTTCAAATGGCTATTGCAGAATATCTTGAAAATGAAGATAATTATTTAAAATTGAATGATTTTTATCAACAAAAAAGAGATCTTTTTTTATCTATTATTAAAGCTTCTAGGTTTGAACCTTTAAAATGTTNTGGGACATATTTTCAATTATTAAATTATAATCAAATATCAGATTTAAAAGATACGGAAATGGCAAAAGAATTAGTGTTGAAAAATGGTATTGCAAGTATTCCAATTTCTGTTTTTTATCATTCTTATTTAGATCAAAACATATTAAGATTCTGCTTTGCAAAAAAATCTGAAACTTTAAAAAGAGCAGGAGATATAATTATTAAAATATAATTATTCACATTCATGTCTTAAGATTTGTTAATGAATGTAATTTATGAGCTTATTATTTCGTATATTTTTGAAGAATAATGAAATATTTAATAGTAATCATATCATTAATAAGCACTTTTTCTTTTACTGCTCAGCAGCAATTAATAGATATATATTGTTCTGATGATAGTTGTACTCATACCGTAATTGATCCAGAAATGTTGGTTGTTGAAAGATGGGATATACTAGCACAATCAAAGTTTTGGAAAACAGTTATGAATTTAAGTAGTGATACTTGCATTGTAAATATTGCAGATACAAGAGAAATTTTAGGTTATGTTGAAAAGGATAAATGGTTTGATCAAGATGAAGAGGAAAAACAGTCATATAAAGACTCTGTAATAGATTATAATTGCCTAGACTCCAACACTAAAATTTATATAACATCTGGTAAAAAAGAATTTTATTTAATTGAAGAAGTTATTCCTAGTATTTCAAAAGCAATAACAGTTTTTCAGGATAATAATGTTGACCCTTGGTATGCTCAATCAATATTGTTAATTGAAAGCCCTGCTCAATTAAATTATTCCAATGCTGGAGCATATGGCCCATTCCAACTTATGAAAAATGTTGCAAGAACTATGGGTTTAACTGTTAATAGTAAGTTAGATGAAAGAAAAGATTTCGATAAATCTGCCTATGCAGCAAGCCAATTATTAAAAACAATATGTATTCCACAAGCATATAGAATTTTATGTGAAGTAGGTGATATTGAACCAAAAGGAAACGAATTATGGTTTAAATTTTTGGTTTTACATATTTATCATGCTGGTGCTAGAAATGTAGAATCCTTACTTTCTCAGCAAGAAGAACCTTTACAGGGTATGGATTTAATTAAATGGATGTGGACAAATGAGTATGGAAATTTTAAAAATGCATCACAAAATTACTCTCAAGTAGCAATAGCAGCTATGCTCACTTTACAGGATATTGTGTTAGAAGATTGTGATTATATTTTTCAGTGCAATGATAATTATTCTACTGATTATTGATGTATAGGTTGTTTTCTATTCTTTCGTCATTTTTCGTAATTACTATTGGATTCTTTTCTTTTTTCTATTATAATTCTGATTTAGGCTGGGATATTTTTTATTATGATGAATTGCTGTTTAATCTCACCATTGCATTAATTTTTTTGTTTGTCATTAAAACACAAATTAGATGGCAGAAATTATTAATGACTTCTTCTTTGAAAGGATTTTCTATTACTAAAGCTGGATGGAATAAAAGGTTAATGAATGAATGTTTACCATTCTTTCTTTATATACCAATAGGAGGTTTATTATTTATTTACATTCCAGAACAAAAATGGATTAGTTTAATATTGTTAATATATATTTTTGAAGGAATAACCCATTTAACTTTTGGANTAAAAAAATATAAGTTGGTCATTAATGAGCAGTCTATACTTATTTTACGAAACAAACAATATATTATNTTTTGGGAAAATGTAAAGACAATAGTTTTTAAGCACCAAGGAATAATTATTCTAGAGAAAACAGGTCGTGATAAATATTTAAGTGAAGTTGATTTTGAAAATTTTAATGACTTAAAAGCAAAACTAAATACTATTGCAATTAAAAAAAGTATTTATGTTGAATCCTAAAATTTACAGGTTTTTTAGTTCAGAAATAATCTCATTAAGAACCTTTTTAGCATCTCCAAATAGCATATTAGTTTTGTCTCTATAAAAAAGGTCATTGTCTATTCCAGCATATCCTACATTCATACTTCTTTTATTTACTATAGTTGTTTTTGCATCTTCAACATTTAATATTGGCATTCCATATATGGGAGATTGTGGATCCTCTTTTGCAGCTGGATTAACAACATCATTAGCGCCAAGCACCATTACAACATCACAAGTAGAAAATTCAGAATTAATATCTTCCATTTCCACCAGCTTGTCGTATTCTACATTACTTTCTGCTAATAATACATTCATATGACCAGGCATTCTTCCTGCAACTGGATGAATAGCATATTTTACTTCAACTCCTCTGTTATCAAGAATTTCTTCCATTTCATGAACAGCGTGTTGAGCTTGTGCAACTGCAAGGCCGTATCCAGGAACAATAATGACTTTTTGAGAGTAATTTAACAATACCGCTAAGTCAGATGAATTAGTTTCTTTATAAGTTTTTTCAACATTGCTAGCGCCACCACTAGAGCTATTTCCTCCTGTACCAAATGCGCCAAAAATCACATTCGAAAGTGAACGATTCATGGCTCTACACATTACTACTGTAAGAATTGTTCCGGCAGATCCTACTAAAATACCACCAGTTAGCATGGCCATATTATCATATAGGAAACCACCAAACATAGCAGCCATACCTGTAAAAGAATTAAGTAGTGAAATCACAACAGGCATATCAGCTCCACCAATAGGNAAAACAAACATTATCCCATAAAAAGAAGCCCCTGCAAGAAGAATCCATGCCCAAAAAGTGAATTCACTTTCTTCTGGAATATACCCTCCGGCAAGTAGAACAGTTAAACCAATTATTCCTAATATTAGTAATGTATTTAGAATATTATAAAAAGGCAATCGAATATCTTTGTTTAGATTACCGTTTAACTTTAAATAAGCAACCATACTTCCTGAAAAAGAAGTACTACCTATTACTAGCCCACATAGAATTGTAGACATGAAAAGAATATCCCAACTATCACCCATATGTTCAAGAGCTTTTGGAAATTCCACAAGAGCAATTAATGCTGCACATGCTCCTCCCATTCCGTTAAATAGAGAAACCATTTGAGGCATAGCAGTCATTTGAACTTTTTTGGCAGCTAACCATCCAGCAACAGTTCCTAATAGAATTCCCCCAAAAATCCATATGTGGTTTCCTAAGTTTTTTCCATCGTCATTTTGGTATAGAAATATTGTAGCGATAATTGCTAATGTCATTCCACCAGCAGCTAAAAGATTTCCGTTTCTAGCAGTTTTAGGACCAGCCATCATTTTTAGACCCATTATAAAACAAATTGATGCTATCAAGTAGCAAATTTCAAGCGTATATAAACCCATTGTAAATTATTTTTTGTTCGGTTTCTTTTTAAACATTTCTAACATTCTATCTGTAACAACAAATCCTCCAACAACATTGAGTGTGCCTAATATAACGGCAATAAACCCGAGCACAAGGGCTAGAGTATTATCGGGATCAGCATTACCCATAATAATTATGGCTCCTATTATTACAACACCATGAATAGCATTAGCACCACTCATTAGAGGAGTGTGAAGTACTGCAGGAACACTTTCGATTACTTGTACTCCTAAAATTATAGATAAAATAACCACATATACCATTTCAATGTGGGTGTTTAAAAAACTTAATATTTCTGTCATGTTAAGTGGATTATATTATTAATTATACAGCTTCTTTTTGGATGACTTTTTTTAATGATTCTTGAAAAACGTCCCCATTTTTTAAAATTAAAGATCCTGCAGTTATTTCATCTTCAAGATCCCATTTGAATTTGCCATCCTCAGTAAGATGTTGAACAAAGTTTTGAATATTTTTAGCAAATAATTCACTAGCATTAATTGGTAATGTAGCAGGTAGATTTCCTTCTCCAACAATTTTAACATTATGTTTTTTTACTACTTTATTCAGTTCACTTAACTCACAATTTCCACCTTGGGAAACAGCCATGTCTACAATTACAGACCCAGGTTTCATTTGACTTACCATATCATCAGAAATAAGTAGCGGTGCTTTTTTACCTGGCACTAAAGCGGTAGTTATAACTAAATCAGCTTGAATCACCTTTTCAAGAACAGCCTCTTTTTGCTTTTTAAGAAAATCATCAGAAACATCTTTCACATATCCACCCTCAGTAGTAACATTATCTAATTCTCCTACTTCAATAAATTTTCCACCTAGAGAAGCAACTTGTTCTTTGGTTTCAGGTCTAATGTCAGAAACCCATACATTTGCACCTAGCCTTTTAGCAGTAGCAATGGCTTGAAGGCCAGCAACTCCAGCGCCAAAAATAACTACAGTAGCCGGCTTAATTGTGCCAGCTGAAGTCATAAGCATTGGGAATATCTTACCCATTTCTACACCACCTAAGATTACAGATTTATATCCCGCTAAATTAGCTTGAGAGCTTAATACATCCATGCTTTGCGCTAATGAAGTTCTGGGAATTGAATCTAGAGATAATACACTTATTTGTTTTTCGGCTAATTGACTTACAATTGAAGTGTTAGAATGAGCAAATACTAAAGAAATAAGCGTTAAACCTTTTTTCATCATAGAAACCTCTTTTTTATTTGGAGGGTTAATTTTAACAATTAAGTCACATTGATATATGTTTTTTAAGTCTGTAATTTCAGCACCTGATTCAGAATAATCATTATCACTAAAGCAACAGTTTTCTCCAGCACCAGATTCAAAATAAATTTTAAAGCCTTTGGAAGTTAGTTGTTTGGTTATTGTTGGGGATAAAGCTACTCTAGTTTCTCTTTCGGTAGTTTCTTTAGGTATTCCAATTGTTAACATGTTAAGATAATATTGGTTTATGTGTTCAATTTAAAAAAAAAAACTATCCTAACGATAATTGAATAAAGTTTTATGCTTTAACAATAATGTTAAAAGCTGAGATTTTATAGGAAAGGAGAGTAAAGTATAGTTTCAAGCTCACGAAGTAATTTAATTTTTTCAAAATTTGGTGCATAAACATATCCTTCAGTTGTAATAATATTTTTTTTATCCTTTGTTAAAAAGGATATGCTTACAAAAGCACCTCCCATTTTGTCATTTTCCATTTTCCAACATCCTGATAATTTGTTGAAATATTTGTCATTTAGAATATATGGTTCAGATATCGTTTCATTTAATCCATTTTTGACTGTAATCATGTAGCTAGTATCATTCTTACCCCTCAAGTATTTTTCACAAATAGAATCACGTATTTTGATTTGGAACTGTTTTTTAAACTGTTTTTGATCATAATATGGGTATTTATAGATTAAAACTCCTTTTTGAATTTCATGAGATCCATTTTGATCTCTTTTAATATTAAGCTCACTAAACCACCAAAAATCTTCCCCCTTTTTATTTAGTTTCATTTCTTTTGTAGTAGAATATTTTAAAGACAAATCTTTTTCAATAGAACTATTAATTGAATTTATTTTACTGTATTCTTTTGATATAGTTAAATAATAGAATTGATTAATCTTTTGTTTAATTAGGTTAGAATTAGTTTTAAAATAATTGATTGCTAATTTTTCTGTTTTAAATTTTAACTCTATAACTAATTGGTTTTTTGCCCACAAATCTTTTTTAAATTCAGGAACAGTTTTTATTGAGTGATAATTTTCTATTTCTATAAAAACAATACAATTTTTTTGCTTTAAATTTTTAATGATTTTATTNGGAACTATAAAGTCTACATTATACTCTTTTTCGTAGGGAAGGGGGGTGGTCTTAATTAAATTTTCAAACGAGCTTTTGATTGTTTTCCCTAGTTCATTTTTCCAATATTTTTTATTGATTGCAAATAAAATTTCACCATAATCCTTTTTTGCTTTTGGCTTTAAAATATTTGGATTATAGTCATTAGATGAATCACAATTGGTTAATACAAAAAGAAAGGATAAAAGTAGAAGAAGTATGTTTGATTTTAACGATAGCTGCATAAGGATAATCCAAAGGAATAATTATATTGTTGAGTAAATAATTTTGATGTAGGCATNAAGGATGTTTCCATAAAAAACCCAATAGAATTTCGAATTAATTTTACTTTGATAGAAACATAATGTTTTTTNTGAAAAAAATCTCCTTTTGTAACAGCTCTTTTATTGTTTTTATTTTCAATTGTTTTAATATCTAGTTTTCCGTGTCTTAAAAAATAATTAGTTAGTTCTATTTGAGCTGAATAATGATTTTCTTTATTGGATAAAGGATTAATAGTTAGAGAGATAGGAATAGTCCAATAGTTGTATTTTAAGACATTTCTTTGATTAATAAACCCATTATCTTCATNAAAACTTAAAATACTATCGTTATAAATAGTTCTGTCATTACCAAGGTTGATTCTTTGAATATTTAATCCTGTTCCTAATGATATTGCTAATTTATTTTTAGCAAACATTAAATGTTTAAAGTAATAAGTTAATGTTTGGCAATTAGAATTAACTTGATTAAAAGGAACCTTATTTATATGACTAATTCCTTCATAAATAGGATGGCTATTTAACCTAAATAAACCTAAACTAAAAACTAAGTTTATTTTTTTATTATTTGACATCGAATCAATGTTCTCATCTGTTTCTTCAAAACTCCATTCATCAACTTTATCAATCTTGTTGACAATTAGTAATTTAGATTTTTTTAGCTTTAGGGTCAATGTGTCAGATTCTTGACAAAAGAATGTTAGGGGAGAAATAATCAAAAATAATAATATGAGAATTTTAGATGGAATAAAGAATTTGTGGAAGGAGTACAATGTATATTTTGTAGATGTTTGGCAATATTTAATAATCATTTTAATATTTCTTATCGGACTTATTTTTGCGCTATAGTTACCTTAATGCTAATGGTGATTTTCCAATTAGATATCCCTTGTTATGTATTTCAACCGTGTAATTTCCTGGAGATAGTTCTGATGGGATTTCATAAAAGACACAAACATCAGTATTTTCATTTTGGTAATTAATTGTTCTTTGAGAGCTCATTTCAATAGTCTGTTTTTTAAAATTAATTGTATTTATTGGTTTTGGGCTACTAAAAACTTTACCATTTTCATCTAATANTCTTAAATANATTGTTTTATCGCCAGGTTTAGCAAGTTTGTTTTCAATTAAAGTAAAGCAAGATTTAATCATATTAGCTTTTGAAGCTCTTGTTGTTTCACTCTGAGAACCTGATTTTCTAATTCTTAAAGCAATTACATTTACATTATTCGCTTGTAATACAGCACCCATTTTTACTTTTTCTTGAAGAGCTTTATTTTCTTTTTGAAATTGTTTGTTTTGGCTACTTACCTTATTTAAAGACTTTGTTTTTTCTGTTAAAGAATTAGATAGGTTTATGTTAAGTGTATTTAATGAATCAATGGTATGTATATAACCTTTCATAATTCCTCTTAAAGTTTCAGCTTCTTTCTTAAGTTTATATATTTTCCTCCAGTCTTTTTTNGATTTACTGTTAAGTTGTTTGACTTCATTAAGTAAGGAATTTATTTTTTCTCTTTGTTGATTAATGCTGTCTACAACCATAGAGTTACTTTCTTCTAAACTATCGTACGATACAAGAAGTAACTGTAGATTGGATTTAAGACTATTNTTATTCTCATCTGACAAAAAATCTCCATTCATTAAGATTTTATTCATTTCTTTATTCTCTTCTAAAATTCCNGAAAGCTCTTTAGTTATTTCATGATTTTGTTTATTTAGTTTACTAATAACATATCCTAAATAACCTAGTAAAATAATAAGAGCTAGGAGGATAATAGTCGTATATTTTTTTTTCTTTTGTGAAGAATCTTCCATGACATAAAATTAATCTAATTTAATAAGATACCATAGTAGATTCCAATTTTAACTTATATATCTTGATTAAGGATTTTATTAACTTGGTTTATCCTAATTATTGCGCAGGATGTAATAGTATATTATCTATTTCTGAAAAGGGGATATGTTCTAGTTGCTGGATAGATTTAAAGGCTTTTAAAAATAAAAATGAAATTTCTTTTTTTGGAAGAGAAATTGTTCAAAATGAAATTTATGCTTTTGAATTTTCTAAAAATGANATTATTCAAAAAACAATACATAACATTAAATATAATTCTAATAAGGATGCGGCATTTGTTTTAGGAGTTGATTTAGGAAAACGAATATTGAATTTAAATAAAAATATTGAAGTTATAATACCTGTCCCAGTTAGTAAATTAAAGAGAAAAAAAAGAGGATTTAACCAAAGTGAGGTAATAGCTTTAGGGGTTAACAAAATTTTAAAAAAGGATATATTAAATAATTATTTATTAAGGGCAAATAATTTGAAATCTCAAATATACAGTTCTAGATTTGAGAGGTTTAAGAATGTTGAAAATGAATATTCAACTGCCTANAANTTAAAACCCNATTTAAATGTACTTATTNTTGATGATGTAGTTACTTCAGGNGCAACTATAAATAGTTGTATCAATGCTTTTCAGCAAAAGAACATCAATATAACTGTTGGTGCCTTAGCGGNAAAAATANNTTAAATTATTGTGCTCCTTTCTCAGGAGTTTCAACAGAAAATTCAGTTTCCGTATTACTTATTTGGTCTTCATTAAATATCCCTTCATAAGTTCCACCATCTTTCGCCCAATGAAATTTGCCTTTTCCACTCATTTTATCTTCTTTCCAGCTACCTACATAATAATTACCACTTTTCCATGTATAGGTACCATATCCACTTCTTTTTCCTTCTGAATAATGACCTTTATATTTGTCTCCATTTTCAAAAGTAAAATTTCCGTTTCCATCTTGCTTTCCTTCTTTCCATAGCCCATCATATATATTTCCATTTTCCCATTCAAATCTTCCATGTCCTTTGTGGCAATTTCCACTAACGCATTGAGCTGATGAAACTAAAGTGATAGAACTTAAAATTAAAAGAGTTAAGATTGATTTCATAATTTTAATATTATAATTTGTTTTCATTTTTTTCAAATTTAATTATTCATTTAAAAGAATTGATATAAAACTGCTATTTTTTGTTTGTACAATTAACATGCCATAGTGATTTAACCTGAATTCACTCAAAAACTAAATAAATTTTTAGCATAATTAGAATGCTCAAGAGAATACTTTTTAAAAAATCTATTAACATTTACAATACTATTAATTTCACTTCTACGTAAAATGTGATCTAAAAGTTCTTTTGATAATAATGGTGCCATTAAAACCCCTTTGCTGCCCATTCCATTAAATATGTACATATTTTTTATTTCTGGGTGAGCTCCCATTATTGGTTTTCTATCAATTGTGGTCGGTCTAAATCCAAATTTATGCTCAATTATATTCAAATTCTTAATTGGAGTTATCTTGTTAAGACCATTAAGTAGTTCGTTTTTTGCCTTTAATGAAATTTTTGCAATAATATCTTTATGGTTGTAAGTAGATCCTACTCTGAATTTGTTTTCTTTTATTGGAACTGTAAAAACCCCCTTACTTAGCATAAAATTTGGTAATTTATTGGTTCTTATATCAATTAGCTCTCCTTTGTTTGGAATAATTGGTAAATAATCAAATATTTTATTGTTTTGGCTATTTACTCCTTGACACATTATAACACGTTTTGAAGTTATTCCATTATATGTGAATAATTCTCCATTATACTCTAAATTACTTTCTTTAAATTCTTCATTTGAAAGCCTGCCTTTCGATAAAAAGTAATGTCTTGCATCTTCTATGTATTTTTTAACATTTAGTTGCGCACAGGTTTTTACCTGGCTATTGCCAAAATCATTGCAAATATTTTTTAAGAAACTATTTTTAGTTCCTAAAATGGGAGAGTAAATAGGGTTTGTAGATTTGCCCATCCAATTATTTTGCTCTTCAAATGAGCTAAACAATCGAACTAATTTTAATTTTTTATAGCTTTTTGTGTTAAATAGCTTCTCAGATTGTAAATAAAAGGAATTACTGAAATTAAAAAACTCTTCGCCTCTCCAAGAAAGAATACATCTTTTAAATGAAATTGGCTGCATTATTCCGGCAGCTACTTTTGAGCTGGTAATCTTTTCATTTCTGTCAATTAGATGATAAGTAAGAGATTTGGATTCGATAGTTTGTGCTAATACAGTTCCAGATAGCCCTTGCCCAATTATTAGAAAATCTACCACTATTTAAATTTGAATATCTTTAAAATATACTGCAAAGCCAAAGAAAATTAGTAAACAACCAATTGATATTCCTAAGATACTTATGGTTTTGTTGGTTAATGTTGTTTTTAGCCTACTAGAGAAATAAATTTTCAAAAGGTCAATTGAAAACATAGTAATCAGCGTTGTCCCAAAATAATACATTAACTGTATACCTTCAAAATTTAGCTCATTAGTAGCATAGGTACATGCCGCTATCCAAAAAACAAGTACTCCAGGATTAATAGCGTTTAACCCTAATCCTTTTATAATCAGCTGTAAGGGATATACTATATCATCCGTATTTGTTTCAATCCCACTTAGATTATTACTTAGATTATTTTCTGTTTTTAAATTTGATTAATGTCTATAAATAGAAATTAACCCTAATAGTATAAATAT
>PBJU01000007.1 GCA_002721285.1 Crocinitomicaceae bacterium | reverse complement strand
AATAAATATGGATGTAAAGAGTCTTTAGTTGATGCAATTAGAAGAGCAACTGATGTAATGATGGCTGGAAAAGTAGCAGTTGTTGCTGGATATGGTGATGTTGGGAAAGGTTCAGCTGCATCCCTGCAAGGATCGGGAGCTAGAGTCATTGTAACAGAAATTGACCCAATTTGTGCTCTACAAGCTGCAATGGATGGTTTTGAAGTCAAAAAAATGGATAATGCAGTNAGTGAAGCNGATATTGTTGTTACTGCTACTGGAAACAAAGACATTATTCAAGGNAAACATTTTGAACTAATGAAAGACAAAACTATTGTTTGTAACATTGGACATTTTGATAATGAAATTGATGTNGCTTGGCTAGATAACAACCACGGAAATTCAAAAACTACTATCAAACCTCANGTNGACATGTATAATGTTAAAGGTAATGATATCATTTTACTTGCTGAAGGAAGATTAGTGAACTTGGGATGTGCAACAGGTCACCCTTCATTTGTCATGAGNAATTCATTTACTAACCAAACTCTTGCNCAAATAGAGTTATGGAATAACAGTGAGAATTANAAAAATGAAGTGTATATGCTTCCAAAACACTTAGATGAGAAAGTAGCTTATCTTCACCTTGCTAAAATTGGTGTGGAATTAGAATCTCTTTCTACAGAACAAGCTGAATATATTGGCGTTAAAGTTGAAGGACCATATAAACCCAAATATTATAGATATTAATTAATAAAGCCCTCAAAAGAGGGCTTTTTTTTATGAAATTTTTTAAAAGATTAAAATACTTTGCTGTAGGATTTAGCTTAGGAATCTTATTTGTTTATTTTCTATTTAAAGACAGAGATTTCAAATGGGATTGGCTACCTGGAAACAGAGTCTCTAACTTCATATTAGACCACCCAATAAAAATAGATGAAAGTAGATTGGGTGAAATTATTGATAAAGAAGATTTTTCTAGGTCAGTATATAACGCTATAATTGAGGGTGAGGTTGATTTCAGTAATAGTAAAACTAAAAGCGAATTAAAAACATACATTATTGAAAATGAATTAGACAAATTGCATATTTTAGTTTCTTTTACTGATTCAATATCTAAAATAATACAATTTAACAACAATATTTTTTTCAACGAAAACAGCATAGAATCAAATCTTATTAATCTTAATATAGACTCTACTAACTTTTTTAAAAGAATTAATGAAAAAGAAATTAAGCTTAGTAAAACATTTAAATGTCAACTAAGTGAAGTTGAAATAAAAACAGAAGAATTTTTAAACTCATTTAATTCATTAAAAATAACATGGGAATTATCTAAACCATATAAACGCCCACACCCATACTTTATTGGAACTATTTATATTAACAAAAAAAATTACCACATCTTATTTGAAGAAGGTATGGATAGGATTAGAATAAAAAAAATTGGTTTATTTGATCAACCTTTAGAAAATAATTCTATTGTAAAAAATCTATTTATAAAAAGCTGCGTTAAAAAATATTAGCTAATAGCCATAATCCATTAATCCATTAATCTTTTATAGTACATATATAGTGCTACAATAGAAAAAAGCAAATTTGGTAACCAAACAGCTAATAAAGTATTCATTCCTACATTCACCGTTGCAACTGTAGTCATTTTCATGAAAAACACATAAATAAGACCACTAAACAAACCTATAACTAAGTTTTTACCTACGCCTTCTCTTGATTTTCTAGACGCAACTGCAATTCCAATTATAGTTAGAACGTATGCAGCAAATGGATAAGCAGTTCTTTCATATATACCAATATCAATACTTGCTATAGAATTTCCTTTTTTTTCTTCTTTTTTTCTAAATTTTACTAATTCTGGTGTAGTCATAGCAAACGTAATTTCTGCTCTTTGACCTAAATCACTTATATTAAAAGATAAAACAGTATCAATACTTTTTTTAATAATAATCTCATCATTAATTTCCCCAATTTTTCTAATGAAAACATTATTTAATTTCCAATTATAATTTATACTATCTCCAATAGCTTTTTCCACCTGCATATCACTAGACAATTCCCATCCGCCATTTTCTTTTTCCACCCAATTTTCAACCCACAATCTTCTAACAGTCGTTGTATTACCCAAAAACTGCCTGTAACTAACTATAGTACCTTTTTCTATCTCAAGGTGAGCATCTTTAAAATTTACATTATAATTGGTATACTGATTTTCAAATTCTAATCTATTTTTGTTAGCAAAAGGAGCAACATAATGATTCATCAAAACAGATATAATCAGCAAAAAAGAAGAAGCAATGATATATGATCTAGAAAACCTCAAGAAACTAACACCGTTACTTAAAATAGCTATAATCTCAGACCTTTGAGACATAAAACTAGTGAACCATAAAACAGAAAGAAAAATAATTAGAGATGAAAACATATTGGCATAATGAATAAAGAAATAAGGATAATATTCAGAAATGATTTTGAAAAAAGTAAGGTTATTCTCAGGATCCATAAAATAACTAAGCTTTTCAGAAACATCAAAAATCATTGAAATACTCATGATGATTCCAATCATGAAAATATAAGTTCCTAAAAACTTCTTAATTATAAACCAATCCAGTTTTTTCATAAAATAACTATAGCCTTTCCACTAATTTTAAAACCATTTTTTCTTTCCATTGACAAAAAACTCCTTCATTTATTTTCTCTCTAGCTTTTTTAACTAACCAAATATAAAATGACAAATTATGAATACTAGCAATTTGAGCACCTAACATTTCTCTAGAGACAATTAAATGTCTTAAATAAGCCTTAGAATATCTTTTATCTAGAGATGTTATTCCCATTGGATCAATTGGAGAAAAATCATTTTCCCATTTTTTATTCTTTATATTTATTATTCCTTCAGATGTAAACAACATTCCATTTCTTGCATTTCTAGTAGGCATAACACAATCAAACATATCAACTCCTAAAGAAATACATTCTAAGATATTTGCTGGAGTTCCAACACCCATAAGGTACCTAGGCTTATCTTTTGGCAATATTTCACAAACCTCCTCAGTATGTTTATACAGTAGATCATGAGGTTCACCAACTGAAAGCCCACCAATAGCATTTCCAGGCATATCAAAACTAGCAATAACTTCTGCACTTTCTTTACGCAAATCACTATAGGTACTGCCTTGAACAATTGGGAAAAGAGCTTGATTATAATTGTATTTTGATGAAGTATTTTGAAAGTGATCAACACATCTCTTTAACCATCTATGTGTCATATTCATAGATCTTTTTGCATAATTAAAATCACATGGATAGGGTGTGCATTCATCAAAGGCCATTATAATATCTGCCCCTATAGAACGTTGAATATCCATTGCATTTTCTGGAGTAAAAAGATGAATAGAACCATCTATATGGGATCTAAACTTAACTCCTTTTTCAGAAATTTTCCTATTTTCAGATAAGCTGTATACTTGATAACCTCCAGAATCAGTTAAAATTGGTCTATCCCAGGAAATAAATTTATGAAGACCTCCAACATTTTCTAACATTTCAATGCCTGGACGTAAATACAAATGATAAGTATTACCTAGAATAATTTTAGCATCTACTTCATTTTCTAAATCTTTTTGAGAAACAGATTTAACACTACCAGCAGTTCCAACAGGCATAAAAATGGGTGTAGGTATATCTCCATGATCTGTTGATATAAGCCCACTCCTTGCTTTGGAACCAGCATCTATGTTTTGCAATTTAAAGTTCATAAATATGTGAATAAACTAGTATCGAACAAATATATAACAACTTAATTAAGCAATAATTTTAAATCAATATTTCATCATATTGAATATGACATTAACAGAAATTTTAATTTATATACTAACCTCTTCTTTTGTAATTCAAATTATATATATTATTATATTTCATTCAAGAGTAACATTTCATAAAAATCAAACTTTAAATCAATCTTTTGGTGTATCAATAATTATATGTAGTAGAAATGAAGAAGAAAACTTAAAGCTATTTCTTNCAAAGGTTTTAAATCAGAAATATGAAAACTTCGAAGTAATTGTTGTAAATGACAGATCTTGGGACAACAGCAATGACTTTTTAAAATCAAAGCAAAAAGAATATAACAATCTAAAGATTGTTAACATCCCTGATAATGGTTCAGATCATTTTGGAAAAAAACTTGCTTTAACATTAGGCATTAAAGCTTCAAAGCATGAATATCTATTGTTTACCGATGCTGACTGTTACCCTATTAACGACTTGTGGCTAAAAGAAATGAGCAGTGGGTTTTTAGAAAAAAAAGAGCTGGTATTAGGAGCTAGTAGTTATATTAAAGAAAAAGGGGTTTTAAATAAACTAATAAGATTTGATACTGCACAAATTGCAATAAACTATTTGGGATTAGCAAAATCAAAACTGCCATATATGGGGGTTGGAAGAAATTTAGCTTACTGCAAAAATATTTATGAAAAAGTAAGTGGATTCAAATCACATTACCATATAGCTTCAGGAGATGATGATCTATTTATTAATCAAGTATCTAACAAAAAAAATACAGAAATAATTTTCAATGAAAATAGCATAACTCTATCCAAACCAAAAAAAACTTGGAGAACATGGATAAGACAAAAAAGAAGACATCATACAACAAATTCAAAGTATAAAATAAAACACAAAATTTTACTTATAATTAGCTACACAAGCTTATTATTATACTATTTAAGCATTTTTTCATTAATAATTAGATGTGAATATCTAAGTTATATATCCATTCTTTTTATGGTAAGAAGTATCCTTTTAATGGTCATTTATTACAAACCTTTCAAGATTCTATTGTGTAAAGATCTTTTGTGGGCTATTCCTATTTATGAAATCATCTTATTATTTTGCCAACCTATCTTTCAATTAAAGTTGAATAATAGTAAAAAATGAGTAAAAAAATAGAAATATCTCACCTTTCTGAAAAAGCTAAAAAAGACTATCAATTAGTACTAAAAGCTACAGAAGAAAAAGATCAACAGGCATTTGCTCAGTTGATGGAGAGATATAAAGATGCTATTTATTACATGCTACTTAAAATGGTTAACAATAATGATGATGCGGAGGATTTAACCATTGAGGCTTTTGGCAAAGCGTTTAATAGATTAAATCAATATACTCCAAGCTATGCATTTAGCACATGGTTATTTAAAATTGCAACTAACAATTGTATTGACTTCTTAAGGAAAAAGAAAAAAAATGTAATGTCTATTGACAATAGAATTACAAATAAAGATGGTGATGAAATCATGATTGATTTAAAAAGTGATGTAATGACCCCTGAGCAAGAAACAATTAGAGATCAGAAAATCCAACTTATGAGATCATATGTGAAGAAACTTAAACCTAGGTATGAGACTCTTGTTGAAATGCGATATTTTAAAGAAATGAGTTATGAAGAAATATCATCTGAACTTGGTCTTCCTCTNGGTACTGTTAAAGCACAATTGTTTAGAGCGAGAGAATTTCTACANAACATAATGAAACACAATATTGAAACAATCTGATTCTGTATCAATAATAACCAATCATTTTCCNGAACTTACAAATGCGCAAATTTCTCAATTTGAAGCATTAAAAGAAATATATACTGATTGGAATCAAAAAATAAATGTCATAAGTAGAAAAGATACCGATCAATTTTATACTAGACATGTTTTACATTCACTCTCAATAGCAAAATTTATTTTATTCCATTCTAAATCCAAAATTCTTGACGTTGGAACAGGTGGTGGCTTTCCAGGAATTCCTCTTGCAATATATTTTCCTAAAAGTTCATTTACTTTAGTTGATTCCATTGGAAAAAAAATAAAAGTAGTAAAAGAAATAAGTGAAAAATTAAAAATCAACAACGTTCAAGCTCATCATCTTAGAGCTGAACAAGTAAATGGAACGTATGATTTCATTGTAAGCAGAGCTGTTACCCATCTATCTAAATTTTGCCCATGGGTTGCAAATAAAATTAATAAAAATCATCATCATAAAATTAAAAATGGAATTATCTACTTAAAGGGGGGCGATCTCAAAGACGAAATAAATAGTGTTACTAATAAATACCTTTTTAACCTAATAGATATAAATAAATATTTTGATGACCCATTTTTTGAAACAAAAAAAGTTCTNCACCTTTACAAAAAATGAAATTACTGTACTATTTAAAATAAATTAACAGTTTATAACAAACAGAATTTCTATATTAGATTATTAGATTTTATCACTTTTATGAAATACTACATTCTTTCAATAATTTCAATTCTAATTTCATTTAACAGTTTTGGTCAAAATGAGGAATATAGATCAACTGATATTAAAGTGCAACGTCTTTTCTTCTTAATTGAACAAATGTATGTGGAAGATGTTGACAGTAAAAAAATAAGAGAAGATCTTGTTATTGGAATGTATAACTCATTAAGTCCTAACACTCTTTATCAACCAGATTCCTTTTTTGATAAATTTCAAATAAAACCAATACAAAAATCAAGTTTTGGGATTCAAATCAAATTTAAAAAAGGAAAAGTAATTATTGATAGTGTACTAAAAAATAGCGGAGCTGAAATAGCTGAGTTAAAGAAAAATGATGAAATAATAAGTATAGACAACAACAATTTAGAAAATGTATTTTATTATTCTGATTTTCACAGTTTAACAGTTGGAGAAACAAAATCAGAATGTAAAATAAAGATTGTTAGAAAAAATGATACTGATAATGCTGACACTACTATCATTAATTTAACAAGATTACCAATAAATGGCTACCAAATTTTACCAATCCCGTTTATAAATACCAGCAACAGCATAAGAGAATATGCAAAAGCAATTCAACTATTTGATGAATTATATCCGGATTCTATATCTAAATCCACCATAACAGAGTATGGGATACGATACATGCTAGAACAATTAGATCCTCACTCTACCTATATTTCATTAAAAGATTTGCATGACATGAACGCTCCATTAAAAGGATCTTTTACTGGAGTTGGAATAAGATTTCAAATATACAAGGATACAATCATGGTAGTTCAAGCCATTCCTGGGGGNCCATCTGAAAAAGTGGGGCTAATGGCAGGTGATAAAATTATTAATATTGATAATGAATTAGTTGCTGGAAAAGGAATTAAAAATACTGGTGTTAGAGAAAGATTGTTAGGAGATAAAGGAACAATTGTGGAAGTTGGTGTCAAAAGAGGGGTTAAGGATGAAGTACTAGATTTTAAAATAATAAGAGATAAAATACCAATCTATAGCGTAGATGCATCTTACATGGTAAACAAGAATACCGGATACATTAAACTCAATAATTTTTCATCCACAAGCATAAGTGAAATAAGAAAGTCTGTTTTTGAATTAAATGATAAAGGAATGGAAAATCTAATCCTTGACCTTCAAAATAATGGGGGAGGCTATTTAAGGACTGCTGTTAATTTAGCGGATGAATTATTACCTGGGAATAAAAAAATAGTATCCACCAAGGGTAGACAATTTCCAGAAAAAATTTATTCTCAAGACCATTCTAGTCTTTTAGAAAAAGGAAAATTAATTGTTTTGGTAAATGAAAGTAGCGCCAGTGCAAGTGAAATTGTTAGTGGGGCTATCCAAGATTGGGATAGAGGATTAATTATTGGTAGAAGAACATTTGGTAAGGGATTAGTTCAAAAACCTATTGAACTTCCTGATGGATCTCAAGTAAGAATAACCACCTCAAAATATTACACGCCTAGTGGAAGATGTATTCAAAAGCCATATGACCAAGGCTCTGTAGCCTACAGGAAAGAAAAATATGAACGCTATGCTTCTGGTGAATCTTTTAATTTAGATAGTGTTAAGTATAATGAAAATGAAATTTTTGAAACACTTCTAAACAAAAGAAAAGTATATGGTGGCGGAGGAATTACACCAGATTATTTTATTCCACTTGACACAACAGGAACTAGCGCATATTTTAGCAAGCTAGTAAGAAAAGGTATTTTCAACCAGTTTGCTTTATACTGGGTAAATAAAAATCGTGAAAAATTAGAAAAGAAATACCCTACTTTTGAATCATATAACGATAATTTTGACATAGATAACGCTACCAAAGAACTAATAAAATATGCTGAAGAAGAAAAGCTAGAATTTAATAAGGAAGAATACGAAAAAGCTGAAAACACTATCCAAGTCAGACTTAAAGCAAATATTGCTCAAGACCTATTTGATTATAAAAAATTCTATCAAGTCATTAATACTTTAAACACAAGTCTTCAAAAATCATTAGAAATAATGGATGATGAGGAAGCTTTTTCTAAACTTGCCAACATTAAATAATCATGAAAGATCAATCAAAGAATAAAAATTTTCATTTACCTACTCTAATTATTGCTATCTCCGCACTTGGAATATCCATTTTCAATACTTTATCAACNAATGAAAGTAATACAGTATTTGAAAAATCCTCAGAAAAAACCTANTTAAATCCAGATCCAAAATCAAAAAATAATTTGAATACTTTGGAAAAAAACATGCTTAATAGCCCATTAACCCCTCAAACCAATAACACNATTAATCTNCCCAAAACCAACATGAGTTTTAAAGAGGAAATGCATGAATTTGGTAATGTTGATGTGAATTCTAAAAACAACTATTCTTTTAGCTTTACTAACACAGGNAATGAACCACTTAAAATTACTAATGCAAGAGGCTCTTGTGGCTGTACAGTTCCTGACTTCCCNAGAGATCCAATTATGCCNGGACAAAGTGGTAAAATTGATGTAGTATTTACACCATCAAAAGGACAANCTGGGACAAAACAAACTAAAACTGTAACTGTTACTGCTAATACTGATCCAGAAAACACCATTCTNAAGATAACTGCTTTTGTAAATAAAATGAATGAATANATTTGTTTTAACCGTCTTACTTGCATCCACTATAATTATAACTAATGCTCAAAATTATTGTNCTCCAATTGAATTACCATTTAAAGGNGGGGAACAAATCATTTATGATGTAGAATATAAAATGGGTAAAACTTGGGTTTCTGCTGGAAAGGTAAGATTCATAGTAAAGGATTCCATATATAACAACAAATCCTGTTTATATTTAGAAGGAAAAGGTAAATCACTTAAAAGCTATGATTGGTTTTTCAAAGTAAGAGACAAATATGCCAGTTTTATTTCAAAAGAAAATTATAAGCCAATTCACTTTATTAGAAGAGTAAGAGAAGGTGAATTCTACCTAGATTTTGATTATGACTTTGATTACGAAAAAAAANTAGCAAAAATTAAAGAGAAAAAGAAAGAAGGAGAAAAACAAGAAACTATAAAAATTGAAAATTGTAGTTATGATATTATGACNTCAGTATATTTTTCNAGAGCAATTGACTTCTCNTCTATGCATATTGATGATACTGTTGGAATTGACATAGTTTTGGATAAACAAATATTTAAGGATGTAGGGATAGTATATAAAGGNAAAAGAAAAATAACCGATCAANATGGAAAAAAACTTAACTGTATTCATTTTCAACTAGATTTAATTGAAGGAACTATTTTTAAAGAAAATGAAAAAATGGATGTTTATGTAAGTGATGATGAAAACAAAGTNCCAATCTATATTGAAACAGAAATCATAGTTGGAGCAATAAGAGTGTATGCTAAATCTATTTCTGGAACAAAAAAACCAATNAANTATTTAAANTGATCTTCTTCTAATTTCTTTCTTTATNANANTTAACTCTCTTCCTGTTTGACCAGNAACAGAAGTGTTTTCTTCAGCTCTTCTAATAAGATATGGAAGAACCTCTTTTATTGGTCCATANGGAACATATTTTGCTACATTATATCCATGTTTTGCAAGATTAAAACTGATATGATCACTCATACCTAAAAGTTGTGCAAAATATATTCTTTTATCATTATTTTTAAGATTCTTTTCTTTCATTAAATCACTAAGTAAAATACTACTCTTTTCATTGTGTGAACCAGCACAAACACTAATAAAATCTAAATGTTCAACACAATACCTTAGAGCGCTATCGTAGTCATTGTCTGTGTCTTTTTTTGATTTATGTATAGGATCTTGGTAACCTAAAGAAGCTGCGACTTCTCTTTCTTTTTCCATATATGCTCCTCTTACTAGTTTTAAGCCCAAATAGACCTCAAGTTTTTTACACTTATCAATCAAGTTTTTCATGTATTGAATTCTATCATGACGATAAAGTTGAATTGTATTGTAAACAATTGGCATTTTAAGATTGTATTTTTTAATCATTTCCTCAGCAACCTCATCAATAAAATCCTGAAACCAGCTATCTTCAGCATCAATAAAAACAGAAATATTATTTTCATAAGCAACCTTACAAATTTGATTCACTCTACTAATTAATTCATCTTTTTCTTTTTTTTCATTAGATGAAAGCTCTATATCCTTTTGATTCAGCTTTCTTATTAAAGAAGTCTTTCCAAGACCGGTCACTTTAAATACCGAAAATGGTATGTTATCACATGAAGATGCTTTAAGAACAGTTTGGATAATTTCATTTTTATTTTTTTCAAAATCATCAATACTCTCTTGACCTTCGACGGAATAATCTAAAATAGTACCTACTCCATACTTAGCCAACTGAGAGATTCTATTCTCACAATCCTCAATATTTTCACCACCGCAGAACTGTTGAAATATAGTTTTTTTAATAACTTTTTTAATTGGTAATTTTATGGCTAAAATAAATCTTGCAAGAGAACTTCCTATTTTAACAATAACTGGGTACTTAAGAACAGAAAATAAATAATAAGCTTTTTTTAACTCCCATTTTGACTTATATGCAAAAGCAGATGCTGTATCTTCTAAATTAATCATTTTACCTTTTTCGAATCCAATAACTTGTTAAGCAAATTACTCAAATTTTTGGTAAGATTTAATCTTGAATAAGCAGAAGCATTTGGTTTAAAAACTAATTTATCATTAAACATTTCTAATATGGATGATTTTAAAATGTCAATGTCGTTATAATTACATACAATTCCACTATTAGTTTTATTAATAATCTCACTTAAATCACCATCTTTTGGCCCTATTACTAGAATAGGTCTTCCTGAAGCAATATACTCAAACACTTTCCCAGTAATTATTCCCTTAGCATTTGGAGTATTATTAACCATTAAAAGCAACACTTTTGATTTATGCTGCTCCTTAATAACATTATTATGAGAAATATAACCCATAGAAATAGTATTTTCCAATAAATTAGTTTCTTTTAANGATTCATTAACAGAGTGATCTACCTTACCTATTAACTTTAGACGAAAGNTTTNTTTAAAGTTTGGATTCTCATTGCATATTTGTTCTAAAGCTTGCCATAATACCTTATGATTTCTTGAAGGGGTAAAAGAACCTATATGAGCAATAGTAAATTCATTATCCAAAACATTTTTTTGTTGATTGATGAAATCTTCTTGATCATATCCATTTTCAATTACTTCAACATTATGAGCGCCCAAAGACAATAATTCCTTTTTCAAATGACTGCCAATAGTTAAAACTAAATCAGATTTATTTAAAACTTCTCTTTCAAGCCTTCTATGTTTAGAATCTGCCCATTTGGTTAGTTTTAAATCTTTGTAAAAATCAATATTAGTCCATGGATCACGAAAATCAGATACCCATGGAATATTAAATATATTATTAATTTTTTCTGCAATTAAATGAGTTGTATGAGGAGGGCCAGATGATATAACNACATCAACAGGGTTATTCTTTAAAAACTGACTTAAAAACTTAACAGATGGTTTAATCCAATATTTTCTTGCATCTGGAATAAACAGATTTCCTCTTATCCACTTACTTAATTCTTCTAAAAATTTAGGATTTTTATTTTCTGAAAGAAACCCACTATTTATTTTATCTTCTTTTTTTCTACCAGTTAGTTTTTTATAAAAATCATAAGGTTCCCAAATTGGAGTTTTCAAAACCGTTACATTTTTAGAAATATCATCTAACAATGAATTATCAATGACTGGATATTCCCCNTTATCAACAGTATAAACAATAGGTTCCCATCCAAATTNAGGGAGGTANTTTACAAACTTTAACCATCGCTGAACNCCTGCACCCCCACTAGGNGGCCAGTAATATGTGATGATTAAAACTTTTTTCATATGTCTGGAATTTCTCTTCCGGTCAATTTAAAATAACCTAGACCCAATAATAGAAGTATAATTAATAAAGACCCAGTTAAGGATACCATAGAAGATGTATGATAAATAGGTAAATCATATTTAAAATCAATATTATGTTTTCCAGATGGCACTTTTAAACCTCTAAGAATATAATTTACTCTGATATGATTTACTTCCTTATNNTCAATGTAAGCCTTCCATCCTTTATCATAAAACACTTCTGAAAAAACTATAAAGTTTTCATTTTGAGATTCATATTCATAAGAAATTTGATTTGCTTTNTATTTAATCATATCAATACTAGCAAATCCAGAAGGATTTAAATCTCCAATATAATCTTTGTATTTTTCATCAATAATCACAGAATTTTTAGGATTAAATGAGGAATCATAAATGGCTATAATTTCTTCATCNGGGNTGTTAACCCAATTAATATTATCAATTGACCANGCATTTCCTAAAGCAAAAGGGTTTTTAAGAACCCCAGGCTTATTNTTAACTNGTTTGGNTAAATCAAAAACACCATTATTATTTAATTCAAAAATATAGTACTTGGTNTTAANCATATTAAAGAAATTAGCTTTAGACAATAATTCAAATTGATTATTTTTTAAAGCACTATTCAACAAACTATAATCCTTTTGAAAATAAAAGTCAATCATCTCTTGAAAACGCTTAATTTTCACAGCAGAATANCCACCTATAGACTTATGAAAAAATGATGTTCTAGCAGTATTTAAAGGATTTCCCATTTCTAGAACCCTNTAATTAGTATGGAAATTTAATTCCTTNAATGATTCTACTGCTGCNATTCTNTTTCTGTGATTACTATTAGAATAATCTTCAAAAACANTCTTCATTCTTNTTTGAATTTTAGNTCTTAAATCTGGATTATTGGTTATCTCATAATCTCTTATTGCTAAATCAGCTCCTTGAGGAATATGGGGGAAAATTTTTAACTCTTTTTCTTGCCAATGCTTTAAACCTGACTGACGAGTTAATTTTTTCTCCAAAGAGGTTGNTTCATTATTATGTAAATANCTTAGGCTAACACCACATAAATCAAAANCTACAATGCATGNAATTCCAGCNAGAAATAACTGCCTTTTNATTTTATTATTAAAATATAAAANAAATAAAGAAATTAANNAAAGTACTAAAAGNAATGATCTTAATGCNTCNGATGAAACTACTTCATGTCTGTAACTTATTAATTCAGTTATATAATTGGATACTTGTGGATTAACTGAACTTAACTGATTAATTATATTATTTTCATTTGAAGAAGTGAAGTTTAAGAATAAGTCTGGTAGAATAACAAAGCTTAAAAGAAAAAGGGTAAAAAATAAGGACAGTCCGTAAAATAACTTTACCTTATTAATAGATGTAAACCTAAAAGAGAAACTTCCTTCAAGTTTCCCATTGTCTTTTTCAAGAAATTGATAAAGCCATAGTATTGCAATAAAAGGTATTACTAGTTCTACGATAACTAAAATCATAGTAACAGATCTAAACTTCGCATAACCAGGAAAATAACTAGCAAATAGTTCTGTAAAGCTCATATAATTATGACCCCATGATAAAAAAAGAGCTACTAATGCAATAATTAATAAAGGCCACTTAATTTTATCTCTTAAGAAAAATAGAGCTAGAAAAAAAAGAAAAAACACTGTAACACCAATGTATACAGGGCCAACCGTAGAAGGCTGATTTCCCCAATAAGTATTTACAGTCCAACCTTGCTGATAAATATCTTTAACAAAATTTTTGAGCCCACTACTTACAGCCGAATTATCCATAAATTCTTCTTCTATCAAATAAGCACCAGAACCTCCACCTTTTGCATTAGGGATAATTAGATTAACAGACTCTCCAATACCATAGCTCCAGTTAGTCATATATGCTAAATCTAAACCACCCGTATTTTCATTCTTTTTGGAAGATGATAGCTCGGAAGGGCCTCTTTGAGAATCTGGCAAATAATCATAAGTCATAAATAAATTCCCAGAGTTACATAGCACTGCAAAAAATATTGCTATAGATAATAATCCAACCCTTTTAAAAAAAGATGCTAATTTTTTTTCTTTAATATACCTAATGAGTTCAACAATACCAATTGCTAATATTATCATAAAAGCATAATAAGTAATTTGAACATGATTTGATCTTAACTCCAAAGCTAAAAAGAGTGCAAACAAAACTGATCCCAAAATAGCCTTATTTCTAAGAGTGTAAATAACCGCTCCTATAATCATTGGCATATAAGCCATTGCCATAACTTTAGAATTATGACCCACTTGAAGACTAATAAAGAAAAAAGAAGTTAAACCAAACATTAAGGCACCTAAAATTGAAAGCCATGGCCTAATACTTAAACATATGCATAATATATAGAACCCCAATAAATATAAAAACAAATAATCAATTGGATGAGGAATTCCAAGTGTGATAATTGTATGAACATAACCCATTAAATTAGAATCGTGAACTACTGAAACTTGGGTTGCAGGCATACCACCAAACATAGAATTAGTCCATAGTGGTTCTTCTCCATATTCTGTTCTATGGTCTTTTATTTCCTTAGCAACTCCTTTATGATTATCAATATCATCCTGCTTTAAAGAAAAACCTTTTAGAACAGGAGATAAATATATAACTGAAATAAAAAGAAAAACCCCAACAGCGATTAAATGAGGATATATAGTCTTTAGATTAAATTTCATAAAAGGATTTTAATCTCAAATATAATAAGCTTCATGAGAAATTAACAGGAATATAATAGTTTATAAACCTATTTACTTAAGTAAAGATTTCTTTCAGAGTATATCTTTCTAAAAAATGGATCTTTTAAATCTTTGACAAACCTAATAGCTTCACCAGTAGATTTCATTTCAGGACCTAATTCCTTATTAACATTAGGGAATTTTTCAAAAGAGAAAACAGGTATTTTAATAGCATAACCTTTCTTTTCAGGCTGAAAATTAAAATCTTTCACTTTTTTCTTTCCTAGCATTACTTTTGTGGCATAATTAACGTATGGTTCTTTGTAAGCTTTAGCAATAAAAGGTACTGTTCTAGAAGCTCTTGGATTAGCTTCAATAATATACACCATATCATCTTTTATAGCGAATTGAATATTAATCAATCCAACTGTCTTTAAAGCCTTAGCAATAACATGAGTATGCTCTTCAATTTGTTGAATAATAAAATCTCCAAGATTATATGGTGGAAGAACAGCATAAGAATCTCCAGAATGAATACCAGCTGGTTCAATATGTTGCATAATACCAATTATTTTAACATCATCTCCATCACAAATAGCATCTGCTTCAGCCTCAATTGCACCATCTAAAAAGTGATCTAATAATATCTTATTATCTGGCATATCTCTAAGAATATCTACAACATGGTGCTCCAGTTCCTCCTCATTAATTACAATCTTCATTTTTTGACCACCAAGAACATAGCTAGGTCTTACTAAAAGAGGAAAACCAAGATCTTTAGAAAGTTCAATTGCTTGTTCTGCTGATTCAACAACTCCAAATTTAGGGTAAGGAATATCATTTTCTTTTAATAAATTAGAAAAGCTTCCTCTATCCTCCGCTAAATCAAGAGCTTCATAAGTTGTTCCTATAACTTTGATACCATATCGATCTAATTTTTCGGCTAACTTTAAAGCAGTTTGACCACCTAATTGAACAATTACTCCTTCAGGTTTTTCATGTAAAATAATATCATAAATATGTTCCCAAAATACTGGTTCAAAATATAGTTTATCAGCGGTATCAAAATCAGTTGAAACCGTTTCAGGATTACAATTGATCATAATAGTTTCGTAATCACATTCTTTAGCTGCTAAAACTCCATGAACACAACAATAATCAAATTCAATTCCTTGACCAATTCTATTAGGACCTGACCCTAAAACAACAATTTTTGGTTTATCAGAAACTATGGACTCATTACCTTCTTCAAAAGTCGAATAAAAGTATGGTGTTTGTGCTCTAAATTCAGCTGCACAAGTATCTACTAATTTATAAACACGATTTATTCCAAGTTCATGACGCTTATTAAAAACTTTACTTTCAAGACATCCCAAAAGATGACCCAATTGTCTATCAGCATAACCCTTTTGCTTAGCTTCAAACAATAAATCTTTACTTATTGAATCAATATTAAAAGATCCTATCTTTTTTTCTAAATCAATTAAATCCTTAATTTGACGTAAAAACCAATCATCAATTCTAGTCTTTTCTTTAATAGTCTTAAATGGAATACCTAATTTAATAGCATCATAAATATGAAAGAGTCTATTCCAACTTGGAAATTCTAAACTTTTTAAAATCTTATCTTGATCTGTTAATTCCTTACCATCTGCACCCAAACCATTTCTACTAATCTCAAGAGATTGACAAGCTTTTTGAAGAGCTTCTTGAAAAGACCTACCAATACCCATTACCTCTCCTACAGACTTCATTTGTAATCCCAATTTTCTGTCTGAACCAGCAAATTTGTTGAAGTTCCATCTAGGAATTTTAACAATTACATAGTCTAAAGTAGGTTCAAAAAAGGCAGAAGTTGATTTAGTTATTTGGTTATCTAATTCATCTAAAGTATAACCTATAGCTAATTTAGCTGCAATTTTAGCAATTGGATATCCAGTTGCTTTTGATGCTAATGCTGAAGATCTACTAACACGAGGGTTAATTTCAATAGCAATTATTTCTTCTTTTTCATCATCACTTACTGCAAACTGAACATTACAACCACCAGAAAAATCACCAATTGCCCTCATCATTTTAATAGCCATATCCCTCATCTTTTGATATGTTTTGTCACTAAGAGTCATTGCAGGTGCAACAGTTATAGAATCTCCAGTATGAATACCCATTGGATCCATATTTTCAATAGAACAAATGATAGTAACATTATCATTTCTATCTCTTAAAAGCTCTAATTCAAATTCTTTCCAACCAACAACAGCTTTATCTATCATTACTTCATGAATAGGTGAAGCATGCAAACCACGAGTTAATAAGTTTTCAAATTCCTCTTCATTGTGTACAAAAGAAGCACCAGAACCACCTAAGGTATATGAAGGTCTAATACATAATGGAAAACCAAATTCTTGGGCAATTTCTTTGCCTTGTAAGAAAGATTTTGCAATTGACTGAGGAGCCATTGAAACACCAATTTTGTCCATTAATTTTCTGAAAGCTTGTCTATTTTCAGTGATTTCAATAGCGTCAATATCAACACCAATAATTTCAACATTGTGCTCTTCCCAAATTCCAATTTCATTACACTTAATACATAGATTTAATGCTGTTTGTCCTCCCATTGTTGGAAGAACTGCGTCTATAGAATGTTTTAGTAATATTTCTTCGATGGATTCAACTTCTAGTGGAAGTAAATAAATATTATCTGCAATAACTTTATCTGTCATTATTGTTGCAGGATTGGAATTAATCAAAGTTACTTCTATTCCTTCTTCTCTAAGAGATCTTGAGGCTTGAGAACCAGAATAATCAAACTCACAAGCTTGACCAATAACA
The DNA here is from genome assembly GCA_002721285.1 of Crocinitomicaceae bacterium. Next base: position 75 of record PBJU01000007.1, on the reverse strand, counting down.
ATAGGTCCAGCACCCACAATTAAAATTTTTTTAATATCAGTTCTTTTTGGCATATTTATCTATAAGATTATAAAA
>PBJU01000003.1 GCA_002721285.1 Crocinitomicaceae bacterium | reverse complement strand
TAATGATATAGAATCTAACTTTGTTTGCTTAGCAACTTTACCTGCCAAAATGAAAATATTTCTTACTGATGGAACATGTAAATCAATTATATTTTGATTCCTCATTAAATATAATTGATTCACCAGCTTATTGTTAGACCATTTTTTCTTTATTAAATACTTACCAGCTTTTAAAGTATCCAATTCATAATTTTTATAAAAGACAAGTGCATTAATTATTGCAGTATCTTCAATAAGTGCTCTTTCAGCAAGAAACTCACCAATTTTGGAAAAAGGAATATCAGAAACTAGTTTTACTCTTTTACTATCCCCCTCAAATTTAAGTTGAGTTTTATCTTTTTCTAAAAAAAGCTCTATAAAAGGGAAAGTGAAATAAAATATTAGTATTAAAGAACTAATTAAAAATATAAAACGAGTGAATTTTTTCAATTATTATTGATTTGATGAATTTTATAATCTTTGTATCTGTATAATTTAACAGATTTATTTTCATATCCACTTTTTGGTCCTATATTTTCAAAAGAAACATTATTAAATATTCCATTGTAAGGAATTATGGTATCCTCTATAGGGTAAACCTGATTGATTATAGACATTACAATATCATATCCAATAAATGAAGACTTAACAGGTTCCATTTTAAATAACTTATTATATCTCTTAGTGAAAATTTCAACTTTATCAGTGCTATAATCAATCATTCCTTTAGAGACAAACTGCAATCTAAATTTATTTTTATATAAATCATCAATAGTATTCATATGAAAAAGCCCATCAAAACCAGCTATAGCAAAATCAGATTTATAAAAATTTTCAGAATTTGATAGTTCAATTACCTTATTAAAAACATATGTCATAAAAGGGATGTCATAAGCAGCTATTACTATTAAATTAGTATCTCTTTTAGAAAGTTTTTTTTGTATGTAATGAAAATTATCCCCTCTATTAATACCTATTGATTCTATAGAATCATTTATGACAGTGGAATCATTTAAAAACAATGTGTCATTATATGCATTAGAAAACACATTAGCATAACTTAAACTTCTATTATCTTCTTTATTAGAAAGTAAAACAACATTGTATTTTGAATTATTTTCCTTTAGATAATAGGCTAATGACTTGATTTGAGTTGCTTTAGATGGGTGAAATTTATAAAAACTAGGATATTTGAAAAGAGCTTGGTTTGGGATATCAAATGATGTTATTAAAGGAATATTCTTTGTTCTAGCAAAAGTCCTAATGAATTTTATATTCTTAGAATATATTGGTCCAATTATTAGATGAGACGATTGAAAAACAGAATCAGAAATTATTGATTTAATTTTGTTAGTATCATATTCTGAATCGTATATGTTAAGATTAATTTTATAACCACTTTTTTTAAGTTCATATAGCGCGAGGTGAATACCATTTAATAAGTTCAGGGAATTAATTGTTTTCTTATTTAATAAGCAAATAGATGGCTCTTCACAATTTTTAAAAATAGTATCCGAAAAATCTAATAAAAAAGGAAGAACTACAGAAATATTTAAACCATCATTATAAATTACAGAAGGATTTATTTCACTAGAAATTTCATTTTTAATAAATATTGAATCTTCATTACAGTCTAGTAATTTGCATATAATTTTTAAAGTTTGATCTTTTTGCAATCCCCTTTCAGATAAAACAGGATTAGATTTAATTATTTTATCAATTGCAATATTGTATTTTGAAGCAATCCCATATAAAGTTTCCTTCTTTTTAACACGATGAATAATTAAGGTGTCACANGAAGATAATAATGGGTGTGAAGGATTTTTAACCATCGGGCTAACTATGTTATTTGTATCAGCTATTTGGTTTGGAATAAATAAAGATTGATTTAATTCTAATTCANTAATTTCTATATTATTNTAATNTTTTATNANCTCAACTTTTACNCCNTATTGTTTNGCAATAGACCAAAGAGTTTCTCCCTNAANNACAATATGTTTCNTTAAATTGGTNTCTATATTNGCTGGNTCATTAGAGTCAATAAANGAAGTCAATGGAATTCNTAATNTCTGCCCTCTTTTTAAACCATTAGTAGCGCTNGGATTAGCCTCAAAAAAAANNTTTAAATCAATATTATATTTTTTAGCTATTCCATAGCTNGTTTCACCCTTTACTACAACATGATTCTTAAATTTTAAAGAATCATTNTTCTGAGCAACAACATAATTAGATGAAACTAAATNGAAACANATAATAAATAAAAATTGATATGTATGNTTAATTATTCCCATTCAATCGTAGCAGGTGGTTTAGAACTAATATCATAAGTTACCCTATTTATGCCATTTACTTTATTAATAATTTGATTTGAAATGTCAGCAAGAAAATCATACGGCAAATGACACCAATCAGCNGTCATTCCATCAGTTGATGTAACTGCTCTTAAAGCAACAGCATTTTCATANGTTCTTTCATCTCCCATAACACCAACAGACTGAACAGGAAGTAAAATTGCCCCAGCTTGCCATACATCATCATATAAATTACTATTTTTCAAACCTTCTATAAATATATAATCTACNTCTTGCAAAATACGTACCTTTTCTTCATTTACTTCTCCCAAAATTCTTATACCAAGTCCAGGACCNGGAAAAGGATGACGATTAAGGATAATTTCTGGAAGCTCTAAAGAAGCTCCTACTCTTCTAACTTCATCTTTGAATAGAGACTTTAATGGTTCTATAATTTTTAGCTTCATATAATCCGGGAGACCACCAACATTATGATGAGATTTTATNGTAGCAGATGGACCATTCACAGAAACAGATTCTATAATATCTGGATATATTGTTCCTTGAGCTAACCACGTAACATTTTTTAAGTTACTAGCTTCTTGATCAAAAACATCAATAAAAGTTTTACCAATTGCTTTTCTTTTATCTTCAGGATCTTCCAATCCCTTCAAAGAATCATAAAAAGCCTTTTTAGCATTGACTCCCTTAATATTTAACCCAAGAGATTTATATTTATCTAAAACATCCTCAAATTCATTCTTTCTAAGAAGTCCATTATCAACGAAAATACAATTCAATTGTTTTCCAATTGCTCTATGTAATAAAAGAGCAGCTACACTTGAGTCAACNCCACCTGAAAGACCAAGAACAACATTTTGATCTCCAATATCTTTCCTAATTTCAGAAACTGTAGATTCAACAAATGAATCTGGTGTCCAATTTTGTTTGCAACCAGCTATATTTANTGTAAAATTTTCAATTATTTTTTTTCCATCAGTACTATGATATACTTCTGGATGAAATTGGATACCATAAGTNTTTTTTTGATTGAAGAAAAATGCTGCATTCTCTACATCATTCGTACTAGCAATATTTGTCATGTTCGGAGCTAGTTTTACAATTGTATCTGCATGAGACATCCAAACTTGTGAATTAACATCAACTCCAGCTAATAATGGATTGGTATTATCTACTTTCGACAATCTAGCTCTACCATATTCTCTAGTTTCTGATTTATTAACAATGCCGCCATTTGAATGTACTAAGTGTTGAGCACCATAGCAAATTCCTAGCAATGGTATGTGTCCCATTATTTGATCTAAATTAGGAATTGGAGCATCAGATTGTCTTACAGANCATGGGCTTCCAGATAAAATAACAGCACTAACATTAGATAAGTCGGGTATCTTATTAAAAGGATGTATTTCACAATAAACATTAAGTTCTCTTACTCTTCTTGCAATCAGTTGCGTATATTGAGATCCAAAATCAAGGATCAGTAATTTATTATCCATATGCAAATCTAATCAACACAAGTTAATGGAAATAAAATAGCTGGTATTTTGTTGACTATAAATAGTTAATTATTTATAAAATGATGAAAAAAGAGTCTACTCTGTATGTTATAGCTGGTCCAACAGCTGTTGGCAAAACAAGTTTATCACTTGAAATTGCCAATTTTTTGAAATGTCCGATTATTTCTGCTGATAGTAGGCAGTTTTATAAAGAAATGTCAATTGGCACTGCAAAACCAACAGAAAAAGAACTGGAAATGGCTGATCATTATTTTGTTAATAATAAATCAATAGAAGATTTATATTCTGCAGGAGAATATGAAAAAGATGTATTAAAATGGCTAAANAATCACTTTCAAAAAAATAAAAACGCATTGTTAGTAGGTGGTTCTGGCATGTATATAAATGCAGTCTGTAATGGATTAGATAATTTACCTAGAGATTTAAATATNAGAGCGGAGCTAAATAATAAATTAAAATCATATGGAATAAAAAAACTACAAGATCAACTTCAGAAATTAGATCCAATTCATTTTAAAAATATTGACATTAACAACCCACAAAGAGTTATTAGAGCTATTGAAGTTTGTATGATTACAAATAGCAAATACTCTTCATTGTTAAAGAGGACTAAAATAACAAGGCCGTTTAATATTGTTAAAATATTACTTCATTTAAATAAAACAGATTTAAAGAATAGAATTGAAAAACGTGTAGATCAAATGGTGNACAAAGGTCTTTTTAAAGAAGTAAAGTCACTAATTACATATAGAAAAAATAATGCTTTAAATACTGTTGGTTATAAGGAAATATTCGACTATTATGATGAGCTACATAATAAAGATGAAGCAATTTCTAAAATTAAAACNAACACTAAAAAATATGCTAAAAGACAAATGACGTGGTTTAAAAAAGATAAAGATTATATATGGATAGAAAATAAAGAACCTACTCTTTCTTTTAAGAAAATTAAAGACATAATTACTTAACTTTTAAAAAAATTCTTTTTCTAAAAACAAGTTGTAAATAATTCCATCTGAAAGCCCAAACTTAGGGACTATAATTTTTTTTGATTTAGTTGTTTCCATTACTAATTTGTAAATCTCTCCAGANGGAANAATCACATCTGCTCTATCTGGTTTTAATTTTAAAAGTCTAATTCTTTCTTCATAACTATAGGATTTAACAANTTCTAAAGTTTNATTAAGACTTTCAAACGCCAAAGGAGCTTGTAAATTATGTTGAGATAAATTATAAAGCTTATTTATACTTCCTCCTGTTCCAATTGCTGTAATTTTTTTGTTTTTTAATGAATGTTCATTCAACCATAATTTCATTTCTTCTTTTACATTCAATATATCATTTCCAGATAATTGCCTTACTGAGCCAATTTTAAATGATTTAGAAGCAATTTTAACTCCTTTATTTATTAAAGAAAGTTCTGTGCTACCTCCTCCNACATCAATAAATACATAATTAAAGTTGGAATCTAATGAAGATAAATGAAAATTAGAAAATATCAACCGGGCTTCTTCTTTNCCAGAAATGATTTCTAAGTTAATTCCTGTTTCCTCTAATAATAATTTNCATATAAACTCACTATTTGACGCCTCTCTCATTGCGCTTGTTGCACATGCTCTGTAATGATTAACTTCGTTGATGTCCATTAATAGTTGGAATGCTTTAAACGATTTAACTAATTTTGAAATTGTACTGTCACTAACAAAACCATTNACAAAAACATCCTTTCCAAGTCTTAAGGGTACTCTAGTTAAAGCTATTTTTTTAAANTAAAAATCTTTTTTAGATTTTATAACAGATTCCTCTATTAAAAGTCTAATTGCATTTGATCCTATATCAATGGCAGCAAATTTCATCTATTCTAATTTATAGATTTCAATTAAATAAGTAACTAATTTTAGTAAAGTAATTATTCTAAATTGGTTGTGATATGTATATTTACTCATTAAAATTTAATTCTACATGAATTTATGGTCTTCTTTTAGTCCCACTTCTAATGATCAATGGAGAGAAAAAATCCAAAAAGATCTTAAGGGTAATACTATTGATAGTATTAATTGGGAAACTCCTTACGGAACAATTGATCCAACTTTGGAAGTTTCAAATAAACTTTACTTAAATGAGCCAGCTAAACTGAACGAGTTAAGTTGGAAATTTGATTCCAACAACTGTGATAATAAAAACATTCTCTCACATCTAAAAAATGGAATAAATGCTATTAACATTTATAATCAACCTTTAAATGACTCTCTATTCGACAATGTAATGAATGAGATTATTTTTAACAATATTCATTTAAACAACACTGTAAGTTCTAATGAAATATCTAANTGGTTGAATTGGATGAATATAAACATGAACGCAAATGGTTCTTTAAGGACTGATCCTATTGGAGAAGCCATTGAAAAATCTTTATTAGCTAATGAAAAAATTAACGCTAATATTATTAAAATTATTAACTCCAAATTAGTAAATAAGAAATATAATTGTATATATGTAAATGGTGAAAAATATGGTAACTTGTTTTCTGATCAAAGTACTGAATTAACCTACTTAATTGCTCACTTAAATGAAACTATTGAATTATATAAATCACTAGATATTCCTATTCCTACTAAATTAGTTATCAAAACTTCTATATCTGCTGATTTTATTCAAGAAACTTCTAAGCTTAGAGCTTTAAGAGCTCTTGTTATTCAAATTTTTGAAATTCATAAATTAGATATTAACATACAAATTGAGTGTTCTTATAAAGAAAGTCTTTTAAGCCCAATTGATCAAGAGAATAACATATTAAGAATAACAACTGCATTTATATCTGCTATAGTAAGTGGCGTCAACTCTATAGAATTATATGATTCTTTATGTATAAAAAAAGGTGATTATTGGAAAAAGATGATTACTAANGTTCCTATTATTTTAATTGAAGAAAGTCAATTGAATGTTCAGCAAGACGTAATTGATGGATCCCATGTAATTGAACAAGCAAGCTATAAAATGGCTCATCATTCATGGAGTTTATTTAAGGAAATTGAAGAAATGGGGGGACTTATTTCCTACGCACAAAAAGGAAAATTAAATGAAACTGTTTTGTCACAACAAAGTGAAAAATTGAATGATTTAAAAAATAGTGAAAGAAAAGTTATAGGATTTAATTTTTTCAATGAAAATATTAATGAAATAGATTTTACTAAATCTAACAATATTCCTTTTAAATTAAAAGACTTCATATGAGTAGGAAATCATTTAAAAAAATTAATCTTAAATCAGAAGAGCTTTCTAATAAAAAGTTATCTCATGAAGACTTTGTTGCAGGTATCCCCCCTTATTTAAGAGGTCCTTACTCTACTATGTACATAAGTAGACCTTGGACAATAAGACAATATGCAGGGTTTAGCACTGCTAAAGACTCTAATAATTTTTACAGAAAAAATTTAGCAGCTGGACAAAAAGGTCTTTCAGTTGCATTTGATTTAGCCACACACAGAGGATATGATTCTGACCATCCAAGAGTTACAGGAGATGTAGGTAAAGCAGGAGTTGCCATAGATTCAGTTGAAGACATGAAAATTTTATTTGATCAAATACCTCTAGATAAAATGTCAGTTTCAATGACTATGAATGGTGCGGTAATTCCAATTATGGCATTCTACATAGTAGCAGCTTTAGAGCAAGGCATTGATACAAATCTTCTTTCAGGAACTATTCAAAACGATATTCTAAAAGAATTTATGGTACGAAACACCTACATATATCCTCCAAAACAAAGCATGAAAATAATTGGAGATATTTTTAAATATACTTCTAAGCATATGCCAAAATTTAATTCAATTAGTATATCTGGCTACCATATGCATGAAGCTGGTGCTAATGCCGAGTTAGAATTAGCATATACACTTGCTGATGGATTAGAATATATTAGAACTGGAATTGAAGCTGGATTAAACATAGATGATTTTGCTCCTAGATTATCTTTTTTCTGGGGAATTGGAATGAATCAATTTAATGAAATAGCTAAAATGAGAGCTGCTAGATTACTTTGGGCTAAAATTGTACAAGAATTTAATCCGAAAAATCCTAAATCATTGGCATTAAGAACTCATTGTCAAACATCTGGATGGAGCCTTACTGAACAAGATCCCTATAATAATGTAGCAAGAACATGCGTTGAAGCGCTATCTGCAATATTTGGAGGAACACAATCATTACACACTAATTCATTAGATGAAGCAATTGCGCTTCCTAGTGAACATGCTGCTAAAATTGCCAGAAACACACAGTTGTTTATTGAACATGAAACTAATATCACAAAAACTATCGATCCTTGGGGTGGATCAAATTATATAGAAAATCTAACAAATGATATAGCTGAAAAAGCATGGAAGTTAATTGAAGAAGTTGAAGGACTCGGAGGAATGACAAAAGCAATTGAATCAGGATTGCCAAAAATGAGAATTGAAGAATCAGCTGCTAAAAGACAAGCTAAAATTGATAGTGGTAAAGAGATTATTGTGGGAGTCAATGCCTATCAATCCACTAATGAAGAAGAAATTGATGTATTAGAAATTGACAACAAAAAAGTAAGATCAGAACAAATAAATAGATTAAAAGAAATTAAAGAAAAAAGAAACAATTCTGCCGTAGATAAATGTTTAGAAGCTATTAATCAATGTGCAAAAACAGGAAAAGGGAATTTACTATCTCTTGCTGTAGATGCTGCTAAAGAAAGAGCGACACTTGGAGAAATTTCTATGGCTATAGAAAAAGAATTTGGAAGATACCAAGCAACAATAAGAACAATTTCTGGAGTCTATTCAAGCGAACTTATGAACGATAAAAATTATAACAAAGCACTTAATCTTGCACAAAAATTTGAAAAAATTGCAGGAAGAAGGCCTAGAATCATGATAGCTAAAATGGGTCAAGACGGTCATGATAGAGGAGCTAAAATTGTAGCTACATCTTTTGCTGATATTGGGTTTGATGTAGATATTGGCCCTTTATTTCAAACTCCTGAGGAAGCTGCAAAACAAGCTGCTGAAAGTGACGTTCATATCCTTGGAATTTCCTCTCTTGCCGCTGGACACAAAACACTTGTTCCTGAGGTAATAGATGCACTTAAAGAAATTGACAGAGAAGATATAATGATAATTGTAGGTGGAGTTGTCCCCAAAAAAGACTATCAATTTTTATTCGAAAATGGAGTTGCTGCAATTTTTGGTCCGGGAACAAATATTTCAAAAGCTGCTCAAGAAATTATCGAAACTATGATTAAAGGAATGGTCTAAATGGCTGAGAAAAAAGCATATAAAAAATTATTAAATCCACTAGAATATCCCACAAAAATTCTTATTGCATGGAAGGAAGCAATTGGTGGAAATAAAGATATAGTAGAGCTGTTATTAAAAAGTAAATATAAAGAGCTTGGTATTTTTTGTTTTGCTTTAAGAAATGATGAGAAATCAAGAAATTGGTTATTTGAAAATAATTACGCTCATCTTTTAGCTACTATTGAAGGAATTGAAGGTAAAGATAATGCTCTTGTATGGCTGAAAAAAAATGGGTTTGAATTGCTTTTCCATTTTGCAAGAAGTGCCGATTCGTGGGAAGATTCCCAAAAATGGTTACAAAAAAAAGACAAACTTTTTTATGCTATATCATTGAAAATTGAATATGTTAAGGATGAAATTGACAGGAAAAATGATGATCCTCATCAATTAAACCCATAGATAATTAATGAGCTATTAGATGTATTGCTTCTGCAGCATCTTTAATGTCTTCAATAGTAGAGTCTTTTTGATCTCCTTTTTCAGCTTCTTCAATTTTAGCTTCAACATCCTTAACAATACTATCATTAACATGAGTATCTTCGGAATGTTGGTCATCATCATGGTTAGTTTGTTCATGGGAATCTTCAACATGAGATTCGTCATGGCTTGCACCCATATACATATTATAACCAAAATATCCTCCACCACCCAGAACTGCAATGGCAACAACTAAAACAATAACCATCTTAAGCTTTCCTTTTTTCTTTGGAAGAGCTTCATTAGAAGCTTCAACAACTACTTCAGATTCTAAATCATTTTCAACTTCAGCAGAAGAAATAGTACTTGTTGACTTAGATAACTCTTTGTAAGTAAGTTTTTTTGGTCCACCAGAGGCATATATTTCTTCAAGACGTTGCATTACTGCATCTTCATCATGTCTAAATGATCTGGAAATTTTTTTTGCTAAATACAAACGATCTGGATCATTTTGCATGAAAAAAGTCTTAAGTCTTTTTAAATATGTCATAGTCTAAAATTCTAAATATGTTTAAATATATTAATTTAATGTAGTATTTTAAATCATTAAGTTCTAAAACTTTTTAAAAGTAAAATATTAAAAAGTGAATTTAACAAGATAGCCACTATGTCTTCTAACATTAAAAACATTGTTATTTTCAAAAATTAAATATTGCCCTTTTATGCCAATTAGCTTTTCTTCTAAGTAATTTACCTTATCTAAAGTTACTGATTTAACTTTTTCAGGATAACTTGTTACAGGGAACTTAATCCTATGTAAAGATTGATCTGTAGTAGTATACTTTAAGCTTTCTTCATCCAAATATTTAAAAAGTTGATCTCTTACGATTTCTAGTGATTCATCAGAAAGATTGTTTTGTAACATTTTTCTCCAATTCGTTTTATCACTTATGTAATTTTTAAGCGTAATTTCTATCTTACCTGCTGCTTGTCTGTAAGGGGTTTGTGCAATTACAAGTGCTTCAACCGCTCCTTGATCAATCCATCTGTAGGGAATTTGAGTATCTCTGGTAACCCCTACTTTAATCCCAGCTGTTTTAGATAAATAAACTACATGTGGCTGCATATGGTGTTTCATTTCCCATTCATAATCTCTAAGAGCAATTCCTTCATGTATTTTGCTTAGTTCAGGTCTAATAATACTCTCAACTGCTAAAGGAGAGCTTTTAAATGCATCATAAGACATTCCTTCACCATAAGCTTTTTTAATTCTTTTTCCGGTAACAACACAGTTAATAACCCCACTGTAAGAAATTGTCAGTGTTCTTCCAATCAAATCATTTAAATCTATGAGATCAGATGGTTCAGTATTATTATATATAGGTAATTTATAGTGAACTTCATCATGAAGCTCAGATTTCATTCTTCTTATGTTTCCGTAAAAATCCATATAAAAAAAATCCCGCATTAAGCGGGATTAAGTATTAAAGAGAATCTAACTGCTTTTTTATCCTGTTATAGTTATCCATATCATCCAAATTGAAATATAGACTTTTTAAAACCGTAAGAGTAGATTTATCTGTAGGTGCAAGACTTAGTACTTTTTCAAGAAGTGGAATTGCTTTTTTCAGCATTTCATCTGCTCGAGCCATTTCAGAGTCATATTTTTCCCCTGAATAATCACCTGCAACGGACTTAAGTGTAATAGATTGATTATAATATAAAGCACCTAAATTATAATATGCATCTACATATTCACCATCAATTTCTATTGCACTTTGGTAACCTTCTACTGCTTTAGCCATATACTCAAAAGCTTTATCATGGTCCTTATTGTCATGGAATTTATTAGAAAGGTTATCATATGTTACACCAATATTAAAATGTAATTGTTTATTAGTTGGATCTGCTTCAATTGCTTTTTGAAGAGCTTGTTGAGCTTTGTCATTATCTCCCTTTGCATACCAAAAATTAAATTCCTCCACATTTAGAACAAAATCTTTAGGGAATTTAGTTTTCCCTTCTTCTATAACAGAAAGAATTTTGTCATCATCTTTATTTTCATTATCCGGCGCATTGAGAACTCTAATCATTGATTGATACATTTCAGCATCTTTACCGTAATTATAATCTGCACACATCTTATAATAANTATATGCATCATCATAGCTCTTCATTCTTTCTGCAGCTAATGCAGCATTAATCATTGCCAGAGTATCAGGCATTGAAAGTACATCATACATTAAAACTGCAGATTTAAAAGCTTCAAAAGCCATTTTATAATCCCCTTTTTGAAATAATTGANCCCCGCCGTTAATAGACATATTTCTTAATCCATCTACTTTTCTAGTTATGTAGGATTTCCATTGGTTCTTGATGTCTANCTCNATACACTTTTTTAATGATCCAAAAGCAGCATCGTTCAAACTTTCCTCCCCCATAGTCTCAATATCNGCAAGTATATCCTTATCCATTGCTGCCATCATTGCATAATCTAAATAAATCATCCCTCTGTAATAATACATTTTAGTTTCATCCTTTACTTTTAAAATAGGATTAGANANTTGCTTATTNTAGGATTCATCNATTGCCTTCTTAGCTTTCATTAANGTTGCNTTGTTCTTAGGCAACTGATCNGGTTGCATCATCCAAGATTTACTAAAATTATTTTTATACTCAGTGGCAGCTTCAGTTAATTGTAATTTCTGAGCATTAAATACTAATGCACTAAACACAACTAAAAGAGTTAATAATCGTTTTTTCATTTTTACTTTTTTTATTTTTTACTAATTATTNGTTATCAATAATATTGCCAGAATCATTATTATCTGTATCATTCCCCTCTAAATCTTCAAATTCCTCATCATCTTTTTCCACTTTAGCTACAGCAGCAATTTGATCTTTTCCTTTTAAATTAATCAACTTAACTCCTTGAGTAGCTCTTCCTTGAGTTCTTATATCAGCAACATGCATTCTAATTGTTATACCAGATTTATTAATTATCATTAAATCATCTTCATCAGTTACTACNTTGATAGCAATTAAATTACCTGTTTTTTCAGTAACTGTAAGCGTTTTAACCCCCTTACCTCCTCTATTGGTAATTCTATAAATAGCTTCACCCGATTCAGGATCATTTAACAATGTTCTTTTTCCATAACCATTTTCAGACACAACCATTATAGTATGACTAAAATCCTCCACACAAACCATTCCAACTACTTCANCATCATCAGAAATNGAAATACCCCTAACACCAGAAGCTGTTCTTCCCATTGATCTTACAGCTGATTCGTTAAATCGAATAGCTCTTCCTGATTTAATGGCCATTAATATTTCATTTTCCCCATTAGTTAACTTAGCTTCAAGCAATTCATCACCTTCTCTAATTCCTATAGCNTTAATTCCGTTAGTTCTNGGTCTTGAATAGGCTTCTAAACTTGTTTTCTTAATAACCCCTTTCTTTGTACACATAACAATAAAGTTATTTGAAGTATACTNTTCATCTTTGATGTCTTTAACAACAACATATGCTTTAACCTTATCGTCTTGTTCTATATTAATTAAGTTTTGAATTGCACGCCCTTTAGAAATTTTATTTCCTTCAGGAACTTCAAAAATTCTCATCCAGAAACAACGACCTTTTTCTGTAAAAATTAATAGCCAATTATGATTAGTAGCAACAAACAATTCCTCTAAAAAGTCCTTATCTCTGGTAGTTGAACCCTTAGAGCCTACTCCGCCTCTATTTTGAACTTTATATTCGTTTAGATTTGTTCTTTTAATATAACCTGCATGAGAAATGGTTACTGCTACTTCTTCATTAGGAATAAGATCCTCAATCTTCATTTCATTAGCAGAATATTCTATTATAGATCTTCTTTCATCTCCGTACTTAGCTTTAACTTCTTCTAATTCAGTTTTTATNATATCCATTCTTCTTTCTTCTCTATTNAGAATGTCTTTAAGATCTTCGATAACTTTTAATAAATCATCATATTCAGCTCTTAACTTATCTTGTTCCAGACCAGTTAATTGTCTTAATCTCATTTCTACAATTGCCTTTGACTGAACCTCAGACAAATCGAATGTTTTCATTAACTTTTCTCTTGCTTCATCAGGGCTTTTGGAAGCTCTAATAAGTGCAATTACTTCANCAATATTATCAGAAGCTATTATTAAGCCTTCTAAAATATGGGCTNTTTCCTCCGCNTTTCTTAGCTCATATTTAGACCTTCTAATTACTACTTCATGTCTATGATCAACAAAATGAGTTATTAAATCTTTTAAATTTAAAACNATTGGNCTACCATTNACAAGNGCNATGTTATTAACTGAAAATGAGGTTTGTAAGTATGTATACTTATATAGTTTGTTTAATACGACATTTGGAATTGCATCTCTTTTGATTTCATAAACAATTCTCATTCCATTTCTATCAGACTCATCTCGAATTTCAGAAATACCAGCAATTTTACCCTCACTAACTAATACAGCAGTTTTCTGAATCATATCCGCTTTATTTACCTGATATGGTATTTCCGTTACAATAATTGCTTCTCTACCTTCCCTAATCTCTTCAATAGTTGCTTTCGCTCTCATCACAATTCTTCCCTTTCCTTCTTTAAAAGCATTAATAACACCCTCATATCCATATATTGTACCACCAGTTGGAAAATCAGGTGCTTTAATATATTCCATTAAACCATCAATATCGATGTCTTTGTTATTNATATAAGCAATAGTACCATCAATAACCTCATTTANATTATGAGGAGCCATATTAGTNGCCATTCCAACAGCAATACCAGCAGAACCGTTTACNAATAAGTTGGGGATTCTAGTAGGTAGAACATCTGGCTCAGTTAACGAATCATCAAAGTTGGGAGAAAAATCAACTGTGTCTTTGTCCAAATCTGAAAGAAGTTCTTCTGCAGCNTTTTTAAGCCTTGCTTCGGTATATCTCATTGCAGCTGGACTATCTCCATCAACAGAACCAAAATTACCTTGTCCATCAACTAAAGGGTACCTAAGTGACCAATTTTGAGCCATCCTAACCATTGTGTCATAAACAGATGAATCACCATGTGGATGGTATTTACCAAGAACATCCCCAACAATTCTGGCAGATTTTCTGTAAGAACTATTTGCTCTAACACCTAATTCTTGCATTCCATACAAAACTCTTCTATGTACTGGTTTCAAACCATCCCTAACATCTGGAAGAGCTCTAGAAACAATTACAGACATTGAATAATCAATGTAGGCGGTTTTCATTTCATCCTCTATGGTAACAGGGATAATTTTTTCTCCACTTTCTTCTCTCATATTTTATTATTTCGCTTAAAATTTTTATTATTTATTCAACTACATGAATAAACGAATACGAAAATATCATTTATATCGAGAAAAACACCATTTTTATACAAACGTTTTATTCACAAAAATTTGTGCGAAAAAGTATATTTGTGAACAATTAACAATTTCGTTGTTGAATAGTTTTGAAAATGATGTTATGTTTAACAAAAAACAATATTACTTTTGAATAGTTATGGATGCTAAATTTTCACCGAGAGTTAAAGATGTAATAAGTTACAGTCGAGAAGAAGCTTTAAGACTAGGCCACGATTACATAGGAGTAGAACACCTTTTATTAGGAATAATCAGAGAAGGTGAAGGAGTTGCTATGAAGATGATTAAGTCCTCTGGTGTTGATTCAAAGGAGCTCAGGAAGAAATTAGAATCTAAATTAGAATCTGGCCAACTAAATGAAGTTAAAAATAGTGGAAACATCCCTTTGTTGAAACAAGCAGAAAAAGTTTTAAAAATCACCTATTTAGAAGCAAAATTATTTAAAAGTAATATGATAGGAACCGAACATCTACTATTATCCATTTTAAAAGAGGACAATAATATTGCCTCATCCATTTTAAAAGAATTTAAATTAAACTACGACTCTGTGAAAGATGAGTTAGATATAATGCAAGAATCTGGATACAAACCAGAAAAGTTGCCAGAAGCTAAAAGAATTGAACCAGCTGATGAAGATGAACCTAAAGAAGAAAGTTTCTCATCCAGCTCAAGTAAGAAACCATCTGATTCAAAATCTAAAACTCCTGTACTAGATAATTTTGGAAGAGATTTAACAAGATTCGCTGAAGACGGCAAATTAGATCCAATTGTTGGAAGAGAAAAAGAAATTGAAAGAGTATCTCAAATTTTATCTAGAAGAAAAAAGAATAATCCGTTACTTATAGGTGAACCTGGAGTTGGAAAATCAGCAATTGCTGAAGGATTAGCATTAAGAATTACTCAAAGAAAAGTTTCTAGAGTTTTATTTAATAAAAGAATTGTCTCTTTAGACCTTGCTTCTTTAGTGGCTGGCACAAAATATCGTGGCCAATTTGAAGAAAGAATGAAAGCGGTAATGAATGAGCTAGAAAAATCACCTGATATAATCTTATTTATTGATGAAATACACAC
The DNA here is from genome assembly GCA_002721285.1 of Crocinitomicaceae bacterium. The sequence goes on along the minus strand of PBJU01000003.1, from coordinate 14,058 downwards.
AATAATAGGTGCAGGTGGTGCTTCNGGATCTTTAGATGCNTCNAANATGTTTAAACCTGCTCTAGCTAGAGGAGAAATTCAATGTATTGGAGCAACTACTCTTGATGAATACAGACAATATATTGAGAAAGACGGTGCACTAGAAAGAAGATTTCAAAAAGTTATTGTAGAGCCAACATCTGTTGAAGAAACTCTTCAGATATTAGACAATATCAAAGAAAAATATGAAGACCATCATAATGTAACTTACACAGAAGAAGCTATTAAATCTTGTGTTACATTAACAGAAAGATATGTTTCTGACAGACATCTTCCAGATAAAGCTATTGACGCTTTGGATGAAGTTGGGTCTAGAGTTCACATAACAAACATCAATGTCCCGGAATCGATTATCAAAGTAGAAAAAGAAATTGAAAATGTAAAAGAACTTAAAAACAAAGTAGTTAGAAGCCAACAATATGAAGAAGCCGCAAGACTAAGAGACTCTGAAAGAAAATTGAATGAAGAATTAGAAAGTGCAAAAAAGAAATGGGAAGAAGAAAGTAAATCTCACAGACAAACTGTAACNGAAGAAAATGTTGCTGAAGTTGTTGCTATGATGACTGGAATTCCTGTTCAAAAAGTAGCAGAAAAAGAAAGTGGAAAATTAATGAAGATGGCGGATTCTATGAACGGAACTGTTATTGGTCAGAATGAAGCTATTGTTAAAGTAGTTAAAGCAATTCAAAGAAACAGAGCTGGATTAAAAGACCCTAATAAGCCAGTTGGTTCATTTATCTTCCTTGGACCAACAGGTGTTGGAAAAACTCAACTATGTAAAGTACTAGCCCAATATNTATTTGATAGTGAAGAAGCTCTTATTAGAATTGACATGAGNGAATACATGGAGAAATTTGCAGTNACAAGACTTATTGGTGCACCTCCTGGATATGTAGGATATGAAGAAGGAGGACAGCTTACTGAAAAAGTTAGAAGAAAACCATATTCAATTATACTATTAGATGAAATAGAAAAAGCTCATCCTGATGTATTTAATTTACTTCTCCAAGCATTGGATGATGGTAAGATGACAGATAGCTTAGGTAGAAATATTGATTTTAAAAACACTATCATCATAATGACATCCAACATTGGAGCAAGACAATTGCAAGATTTTGGTACTGGTGTTGGGTTTGGAACTAAAACAAGAACTGAAAATGACCAAGAAAACACAAAAGNNGTTATTGAAAATGCTCTTAAAAAAGCTTTTGCTCCAGAATTTCTAAATAGAATTGANGATGTTGTTATTTTTAACTCACTTACAAAAGATGACATCTTAAAAATCATAGACATTGAACTTAAAAAACTATTTAATAGAATTAATACTCTTGGTTATGAAATTCAATTAACCACAAAAGCTAAAAACTACATAGCAGACAAAGGATTTGATGAGAAATTTGGAGCAAGACCTCTCAATAGAGCTATCCAAAAATATATTGAAGATCCTCTAGCAGAAGAAATCATTCAAAAAAGTATTAAGGAAGGAGATGTAATTAAACTAGACTTTGACGCAAAAGAAGAAAAAATTAAAGTTACCGTAAATNCCCCTAAAAAGAAACCTTCAAATAGTAAAAAAGAAGATTAATCTTCTTCATTCCATGTAGATTCAAAATCTGGAGGTTCGATGCCTANCTCCTCCTCTATCTCCCATTGGGTTTTTTCAATTTTAAAACTTGCTTTTTCTTTTCTGTAAAAATAAGCAAGAATTATTCCTGTAACAGCTCCAAAAAAGTGACTTTCAAAACTAATTCTCCAATCATAGGGAAAGATTCCCCATACCATACTTCCATAAAGAAAAACTACAAATAAAGCTACGGTAAGTAATCTAATATCTTTTCTAAAAACACCACTAAAGAAAATGAAAAACAATAAGCTGTAAAGCACACCACTTATTCCAATATGAAATGCATTTCTTGCTGATATCCAAACAAATATTCCTGGAACAACCCAAGAAAAAACAAATATTCTCCAAGAAATAGGTTTATAGAAGTAAAAAAGTGTCCAGGTTAGTATTAAAAAAGGAGCAGTATTATTTAGTATATGATTGATGTTCTCTTTGGAATGTATTAAAGGAGAAAACAATATTCCAATTAAACCATTAGCTGTTCTGGGAAGTATTCCTAACTCATTAAGATTTAAATCAAAATTGGTGTTAAAAAAATGTATAATCCATAACAACAAAACAAAAAACACAATCCATAAAAACTTAAAAAATACAGTGAAAAAATCCTTCATCTACTTTAGACCTCTCTCTTTTTTAATTTGTTCGTATGCTTGTTGAATTTTTTGAAATTTTTCTTTTGCTGCTATTTGTTGTTCTTCCCCAAGTTGATTGTATTTATCAGGATGATGTTTAACAGCCATTTTTCGATATGCTTTTTTAATTTCATCATCAGAACTATTTGCTTCAATACCTAATATTTTATAAGCACTAGAAACATCCTTGTAAAACATGGATTTAATTTGATCGAATTCTATTTTAGTGATTCTAAAATAGGACGCAATTTTCTCTATAACTTTTGCTTCTGAGTCTGAAACATGACCGTCTGCTTGAGCAACACCAAAAAGATACTGAATCAATAAAGATCGTTGTCTAATAGGCATACTATTATTAATAGAACTACAAACCTGATTTAAAACAAAATTTTTCTTTAATATATCTTTAAACTCATTGATATACCTCGCAGCCAATGGTGCTGAAAATTGCTGTTTAAAGAATTGCTTTACATAATCTAATTCTGACTTAAGAATTTTACCATCAGCTTTCATTACTGCTGCAGATAGAATTAATAATGCAGTAGCAAAATCATTCTGAGATAATTTTGAAGTGTAATAATTAGAATCATAAGACCTGTAGGAGCTCTTGTAACTACTACTAGAGCCCCCGTTGGTAAATGAATTAATTCGAAATCTTCCTAAATTTGAACCTAATTGATAACCAAGAAAGGCACCTAAAATACCAAGATGAAATCTTGATAGAATCATGTATCCAATTACGGCACCAATTATCGCTCTAAAAGACACTTTATATTAGGTCGAAACTTCTTTCAACAAATTCAGTAAGATCTTTACCTTTGAGCAAACCATGAGACAACAACGCTAAATCAACAGCTTGCTTAGCTAGTTGAGTCTTCTTTTTCCCCTTACTCTCCACTAATTTGGTAATCATTGGATGATTAGTGTTCACAACAAGGTTAAACATTTCCGGCATATTACCCATCATGTTCATTCCACCACCACCAACAGCTTGTTGTTCTTTCATTCTTCTCATAAATTCACTTTGTGTAATCAGAACTGGCTTTTCAGATTCAGATAAACTTTCTACTTGAATAACATACTTTTCTTTATCTACAATTTTCTCAAAAATTGGACTTAAAGATTCTTCTTGTTCTTTAGAAAGTTTAGATGGAATATCTTCCTCTTTAGGTATAATTTTATCAATTGTATCAGCATCTACCCTTGCAAAAGAAACACCAAAATCTTGCTCTGCTTTGGTAATATAGTGCGAAGCTAGAGGGCCTTCTAATAACAATACATCGTACCCTTTTTCATGAGCAGTTTGAATCAAAGAATGATGTTCATCTTTATCATGAGTATATAAATAAACTAATCTATCATTCTTGTCTGTTTGAGCAGCTTTAACTTTTTCTTTGTACTCATCGATAGTGAAATATTCATCTTTTGTGTTTTTTAACAAGGAAAACGCCTTAGCTTTTTCGTTAAATTTCTCATCTGTTAAAATACCATATTGTATGAATACATTGATATCATCCCATTTGTTTTGAAAATCCTCTCTATCTTTTTTAAACATACCAGAAAGCTTGTCCGCAACTTTTTTAGTAATGTGATTAGAAATCTTTCTAACATTACTATCACTTTGTAAATAAGATCTAGAAACATTTAAAGGAATATCTGGTGAGTCAATTACTCCATGAAGTAATGTCAAAAATTCAGGTACTATATTCTCAACAGAATCCGTAATAAAAACTTGATTGCTATACAATTGAATTTTATTCTTTTGTAATTCAATTTGATTTTTAAGCTTAGGGAAGTATAATATTCCTGTNAAATTAAATGGATAATCAACATTNAAATGAATATGAAATAAAGGCTCCTCTGTGAATGGATAAAGTTCATTGTAAAATGACTTGTAATCTTCTGGCTTTAAATCTACAGGTTTCTTAATCCAAGCTGGCTTAGTATTATTAATAATGTTTGGAACATCAATACTAACTTTTTCTACATTGCCGTCTTTATCTTTCTTCCCTTTTGGNTCATCTATCCATTCTTTTTTAGTACCAAATTCAACTTCAATTGGTAAAAACTTACAGTACTTATTTAATATGCCAGTAATTCTAGCTTCTTCCAAAAACTCTTTAGAATCCTTGTCAATATGCAAAATAATATCTGTTCCTCTTTCACTCTTTTTTATGGTACTTAACTCATAGGTAGGGTCACCTTTTGATTCCCACTGAACAGCTTCTGAACCTTCTTTGAAAGACTTTGTTTGAATTTGCACCTTCTTAGCAACCATAAATGAAGAATAAAAACCTAAACCAAAGTGTCCAATAATAGAATTTGGGTCTTTGTCCTTATATTTTTCTAAAAATTCTTCAGCACCAGAAAATGCTACCTCGTTAATATACTTATTAACTTCATCAGCAGTCATTCCAATTCCATTNTCTCTAATAGTTAATGTTTTTTTCTTAGNATCTAGAATAACATTTACTTTTAAATCTTTAACTTCTCCCTTAACTTCTCCAGCTGAAGAAAGTGTCATGAGCTTTTGCGATGCGTCTACCGCATTAGATACTAATTCTCTTAAGAAGATCTCTGTGTCAGAGTATAAGAATTTTTTTATAATTGGAAATATGTTTTCCGTTTGTACGTTAATTGTTCCTTTTTGCATTTTATAAATTTTTGAAATCCATATTCAAACTACATGCCAATAAGTAATTAAACTACAAATATGACATATTGTCTTGTTTAGTGTATGTTTTAAATGAAAATGACAGAATTATAATATATAAATGACAAACACATCAGTGTTAAAAAAGAAACATCAATTAGGACAAATACTTTACAATGAATATCTACTTTTGAAATAATGAAATCTTTTAAAATATTAAAAAACAGGTATTTCTACAGTACACTCACTTTATTGATTATTTTATTTATTGTTGAAGACACTTCCGTTTATAAACTTTTTAAAATGAAGAAAGAATTAATTAGTATAAAAAAGGAGAATGTCAAAAAAGCAAATGAAATNAAACAAGTGAAGCTNAAAACAATTCAGCTTACAACTGATAAACATGAACTTGAAAAATTTGCTAGAGAGCAATATTTAATGAAAAAAAAGAATGAGGTTATATATATTGTNAATGAATTATAAACCTTTGTTTTTCATTAAATAATCTTGTAAAATTATTACAGCAGAAATTTCATCTATATTTCCTTTTTTTCGTCTTTCCTTTTTCTTAACACCTCCAATAACCATNCTTTGCATAGCAATTTTTGAAGTGAATCTTTCATCATAAAGTACTACGTCAATCTTTGGNAAATTATTTTCTAACTTCTTTTTTAATTGGTGTACTATTTCAGTAATGTCNGTTGATGTACCATCAAGAGATTTAGGCTCACCAATAATAATTTTCTTAATGGTTTTATTTTTATTGTAATCTGTTAAATAGCTAAATAATTCATTGTTTCTTATTGTGGCTAAAGGGTGAGCAATAAATAGTGGTGTTTCAGCATATGCTAAACCAATTCTTTTCAAACCATAATCTATTGCTATAATTAAACTCATAGTTATTTATTTCAATAACAATCGTACACAAAGAAATTAACAAATTTCTAAACCATCTAAATTTAAATGTATAAATTCGATTTAAGATATTTTTATAAGACTATTTTCTAAAATGAAACAGAAAAAAATTATTGAACAGGCATGGAATGATAAATCATTATTAAATGATAAATCTACAATTAATGCTATTGAAGAAGTTATTGAAAAGTTGGATAAGGGAGAATTAAGAATTGCGGAGCAGNTAAATAANGAATGGNTAATAAATGAATGGGTAAAAAAAGCAGTTGTATTGTATTTCCCTATTAGAAAAATGGAAACTATTGAAGTTGGNCCATTGGAATTCCATGATAAAATGAAACTTAAGTCAGATTACAAGTCTCTTGGAGTTAGAGTTGTTCCTCATGCAATTGCTAGATACGGAGCTTTTGTTGCTAGTGGCGTAATTATGATGCCGTCCTATATAAATATTGGTGCTTATGTGGATAGTGGAACCATGGTGGACACATGGGCTACAGTAGGTTCATGTGCGCAAATTGGGAAAAATGTACACTTAAGTGGTGGAGTTGGAATTGGTGGTGTTCTTGAACCATTACAAGCAGCGCCAGTTATAGTAGAGGACAATGCATTTATTGGATCAAGATGTATATTAGTAGAAGGCGCTAGAATTGGGAAAGAAGCTGTTCTTGGAGCAAATGTTGTAATCACTAATTCTACAAAAATAATTGACGTAACAGATGAAAAGCCAATAGAATATAAAGGATATNTNCCNGAAAGAAAAGTAGTTATNCCTGGTAGCTACGAAAAAGAATTTAAGGCTGGAAAATATAATGTACCTTGTGCATTGATTATTGGAGAAAGAAAGAAAAGNACNGATTTAAAAACATCTTTAAATGATGCTTTNAGAGATTATAANNTNTCNATTTAAATTCTAATTTTAATTGATTATGAAAATTGGTTTTGACGCAAAAAGAGCTTATCAAAATTTCACTGGTTTAGGAAACTATAGCAGNGATCTTATGAAACATCTTATTGAGTATNATCCAAATAATGAATATAGATTATTTGCTCCTAAAGAATCAAAAAACCCTAGACTAAACTTTCTTTCTAANTATGAAAATGTGTCATCCATCTTTCCTGAGACCCCTTTAAACAAGACTTTCAAAGGATATTGGAGATCCATAAATATGGAAAAATCAATTATGAAAAATGAAATTGATATTTTTCATGGTCTTAGTAATGAGATACCCAGAATTAAAAANCATCATATTCCATATGTAGTAACCATTCATGATTTAATTTTTAAGAGATATCCACGAAATTATAGATCAGTAGATAGAAAAATTTACAATATAAAGTTTAAATATGCTGTNAAACANGCAGATTTAACAATNGCTATAAGTCAACAAACTAAAAATGACATAATTGAATATTACGGAACTNACCCTGANAAAATCAAAGTAATCTATCAAACTTGTCACCAAAACTTCAAAAAAAAATATTCTACGGAAATACTTCATCATATAAAAAAGAAATTTAATCTACCNGATGAATTCATGCTTAATGTTGGTACAATAGAAACTAGAAAAAACCTTATNGCTATTATTAATGCCATGACTAAAATGAAGCATGATATTCCATTAGTAGTTATAGGTAGAAAAACTAAGTACATGAACTTTATTAAAGTTCAATTAAACAAATTAAAATTTGATCCAACCAAAATTATTTTTCTAAATGGGGTTTCCATTGAAGAACTACCAGGGATATATCAGCTTTCCTCACTTTTTGTATACCCNTCTATTTTTGAAGGTTTTGGAATACCAATATTAGAAGCATTAAATTCTGGAATTCCAACAATCACNTCTAAAGATGGGTGTTTTAAAGAAGCTGGAGGAGAACATAGTATCTACATAGACCCACTAAATCATGAAGAATTAGCAANTAAGATAGATTATTGNCTTTCCAACACTAATCTTAGAGAAGAAATGATTACAAATGGTCATATTCACGCAAAGAAGTTCGAACCNGAAATTATATCTAATCAATTAATAAATGCCTACAGCGAACTCTTACAATAAATTTAATGAAAGAAACCTTCACAAAATTAAGGACGTTTTAAATTCTGAAGGATTAATAATTTACCCAACTGAAACTTTATGGGCAATTGGATGTAATTCAATCTTTCCAAATGCAGTTCAAAAAATTTATGATATAAAAGAGAGAAACTCTTCTTTACCAATTATATCCTTAATTTCTTCCTACCAAGAAGTAAGTAAATATGCTCAAAAAATTGATTTTAACTTAACAAAAGTTATAAAAGAGGAAACTTCTCCTCCAACTATAATCTATCCTGATTGTAAAAAAGAACTNTGTCACCTTGCAAATAAAAANAATGAAATAGCATTTAGAGTTACCCCNCTTGCCTATTTAAAAGAAATTATTGATGCTATTGGAAATCCACTAACATCCACTTCTGCAAATATCAGTGGACACCCAGCTCCAACTAATTTTGAAAGTATTAATNATTCAATTTTGAATTCCGTTGATCTAATTCTTAATTTTGAAATTAATTTATCTGGAAAACCATCTACTATTATTAAAATTAATCAACAAGGTGAAATTCAATATATTAGAAAATAACTATTCCGAACTAATAAAATTCAACTCCATTTTTGAGACTATTTCAAATGTGGCAGAAGAATTAAATCAACCTACTTTTCTTATAGGTGGTTTTGTAAGAGATGTAATTCTTANTAGACCAAGTAAAGATATCGATATAGTAACTTTAGGAAGTGGNATTGAATTAGCAAATAGAATATCAAAAAGATTGAATAATCTTCCTGTAAGNGTGTTTAAAAATTTTGGAACAGCCATGATTATGGTAAATGACCTTGAATTACAATTTGTTGGCGCTAGAAAAGAAAGCTACAGAGAAAACTCGAGGAACCCAATTGTTGAAAATGGGACAATAGAAGATGATCAAAACAGAAGGGATTTTACAATAAATGCCCTTTCTCTAGGTCTTAGCCATCATTATAAGGGAAAGTTAATTGATCCATTTAATGGTATAGATGATATTAATAGAAAAATTATACAAACTCCATTAGACCCTGACATCACATTTACTGATGATCCTCTTAGAATGGTTAGAGCTATAAGATTTGCATCACAATTAAATTTCAAAATTGAAGATAAAACCCTTAATAGTATTCAAAAAAATGCTNGTAGAATTAAAATTGTAGCTCAAGAAAGAATAACAGAAGAACTAAATAAAATTATACTAAGTGATAATCCTTCAATTGGTTTTAAGCTGCTAGATAAAACAACAATACTTCCGTTGATTTTTTCAGAGTTTCAAGAATTAAAAGGTATCGAAATAATTGACGGAAAAAGCCACAAGGATAATTTCTATCATACTTTAANTGTACTTGACAATATCCTTCCNTTTAGCAAAGGAAATTTATGGCTTAGATGGGCAGTTTTACTACATGATATAGCAAAGCCAAAAACTAAAAGATACAACAAGAAACAAGGATGGACATTTCATGGTCATGAAGATAAAGGAGCCAAAATGGTTCCATCTATTTTTAAAAAGCTAAAGCTACCTTTAGATGAAAAAATGAAATACGTCCAAAAATTAGTATTTCTTCACTTGAGACCCATTTCATTAACCAATGAAAAAATTACGGATGCTGCTTTAAGAAGATTATTATTTGAAGCTGGTGATGATTTAGAAGATTTAATGCTTTTATGTCAATCTGATATCACTTCAAAAAACATGGATAAAAAACAACGTTATCTTAAACGTTTTGAACTTGTTAAAAACAAACTTAAAGATGTAGAAAAAAGAGATAAAATTAAAAATTGGCAACCTCCAATNNATGGAAAAGAAATCATGCAAACCTTTAATTTAAGTCCTTGTAAAGAAGTTGGGATAATAAAAGAAGCTATAAAAAATGCTATTTTAGATGGTGTTATTAAAAACAATAAGCAAGATGCTGAAGAATTCATGATAAAAAAAGCTAAATCATTAGGGTTAATTTATGGAAAATAATGTTTATAAAATAAGAGTTGTAGCGGATACTGAAGAAGATATCTTTATTGATTTAATGGCTTTGAAAAATTGCAACTTATTACAGCTTCATGAATTATTAACTGAGGAATTTTCGCTTAATAAGTTAGAAATGGCTTCATTTTACATTAGTAATAATGATTGGGATAAAGGTGAAGAAATTACTTTATTTAATATGAAAGTAAATGAAGAGGACGAGGATAGTAAATCCATGGAGGAAACTTTTCTGAACAGCTTATTTAAAAATGATATAACTAAACTACTATACCTTCATGATTTTTTAAATCTAAATATATTTTATATTGAAATACTACAAGAAGATTATTTTAAAATTGAGGATAAACACATTATAATCACTCATAAACTAGGAAACTATAAACCAAAAGAATTTAATGACANTAACAATGAAAATTCTACAGAGATAGAGTCAGACGAAATTCAGGATATTTTTAATGAATATGGTGATGATGATGAATTTGGAGGCTTTGAAGAATTAAATGAAGATCTATATTAAATTAATCCATTATTTTTTCTAATCCACCACTCTAAAAGTAAGAAAACTAAAATTACAAACAGAATCCATTTGTAGTGAATAATATCCTTTGTAGATTTTTCTGTATGATATACTGGTTTATCCTCAGCGTTTAATCTTAGCTGATTTATTAACTGATGGAGATTTTCTAAATTGTAGACCTTGTTATTACTAGCAATAACTTTTAAACTGTTTAATTTAGCTTTAGTATTTAATAACTCTCTATTAGATCCTATTATTTTAAACTCTCCATTTTGGGAAAAGGATTCACTTGAATGTGTAGCAGTAAGAGTATATTTATATTGGCCCTTATTTAAATTAAATAAATCAATTTCATAATGTTTATCTACACTATTAAGTGTCTTAACATATTGATTACCGGAAGAATCAATATATTTAAATTCTACATTTGCCCCTTCTAATAATTCATAAGATGCATTATAAAATTCAGCATTTATATTCAGCGCTTGATCTTGATAATTAAAAACAGGNACATTTACTTTTAGTCTATTTTTCTTGTCAATTTTTTTAAGGTATTGAATGATTTTTTGAAAAATATTTTTGAATACCATTGCATTTGAAAAATTCTTAAACTCACTCATCTTCCATTTCCAAACTCCTTCTCCTAGAACTACGCAATACTTGATATTATTAGGTTTTTCATGAAAATAGATAAGTGGGTAAGGTAATTCTATTCCATTGAGGGATTGATTAAATAACACCTTAGAATTTCCTTTTAATTTATATTCAGATGAAAAAGGAATATTTAGTGGTGGATATTTAGAAACAACATTTAACCAATCATTATTAAAATTAAATAAATTAAAATCTTCATTAAATTGAGCTGAAACCAGATTAGACCCTTTAAAATTATTTTTCACCATGCCTAATGAAGATATTGTTAATTCATTGTATTTCAATTTATTACCTGTAAAAACCAAAGAAGGAATTTCATTATCAATGGCTTCTTTTAGTAAATTATGCATTTTNACATTATCAAATGGTTTGTGAAANACTATTAAATCATANATAGAGATTTNNTCTTTAAAATCATCTATCAAAAAAGTATGAATTTTAGATTTCTGCAGATCTTTAAGTGACCAGTTAATAGAAGAAACATCTGGATGTGGAGCGCTTGAAAGAATTAATATCTTTTGAGAATAATCAATTATTTCTACAAATGCAGTATTTGAATTATTGGATAGATTGTTTTCTAAAAGATAACTACTTACGGTAATTTTATATTTNTTAACTCCTTCATTAGATGACTTATCTAAAAACTTAACTTTAGTATTTCCAACTNCAACATTATNTATAATTTTATCTTCCATCAACTCACCATTTTTAAAAATAGAAACAGTTAACTTTTCACATGGAGTATTAGAACTTAAAACAGCTTCTAGTGGAAATTGATTATTTAAAAGAGCATATTTATTATGATTAATTTTTTTAATNCTTATATCAGGATAGGAATTGGTATCTCCTAACAATANACAGTGTGAGNTGATATTTTTTGGANTATTAATATAATATGGAGAACTTCCTAAGTTGATTATNCCATCAGAAGCAATTATTANATCAGTTAAATTAGAACTATAAAATGTGTTTTCAATCTCACTGTAAAGATTTTCTATATTGGTGGAATTGGAATTATAATTAAACTTGGNTTCCTCTTTAGTTTTATCTCCAAATGTGTATATCCTTACATCATATAATTCTNTTAAACTATTCATCCAATTAGANACAGAGTCACTATGGGAATGTAAATAATAGGANGAATCTTTATTTAGAAGAATACTTTTAGAATTATCTTGAGCAAAAACTAAAATTGGTTTTTGAGTTTTATTTTCCTTTTGAAAAATTTGAGGTTGAAGTAACAAACACAATATTAGTGTCAATGAAAANCACCTTAAAAANAATAANATTCTTAATGTTNACCTAGAAAGTATTTTCTTTTTNTATTCTTTTNTATAAAGAGCATANGANATAACCAATGCCAATAAAACAAAGAAAAAAGAATAAAAAAACGGTAAATGAAAATGGATTCCACTCAAAGGAAATATATTATGTTAACATTCCCCCACAAACACTAATTACTTGACCAGATACATATGAACCCATATCAGAACCTAAAAACAAGCAGCAATTAGCGACATCCTCTGTAGAACCAGGACGTTTGAGAGGAATATTTTCAACCCATTTACCAATAACATCCTCACCCAAGGCATCTGTCATTTCAGTAGCTATAAAACCAGGAGCTATGGCATTACATCTAATATTTCTTGATCCCAGTTCTTGAGCAATTGACTTTGTAAANCCTATAATACCGGCTTTAGATGCTGAATAATTAGATTGCCCAGCGTTTCCTTGAACTCCAACAATGGAACTCATATTTATAATAGAACCACTTTTTTGTTTCAAGAAAGTTCTTAAAGAAGCCTTGGTAAGATTAAAAACAGATTTTAAATTAATATCCATTACATCATCCCAATTTTCCTCACTCATTCTCATAAGTAAACCATCTTTTGTAATTCCAGCATTATTTATAAGTATATCAATCTGACCAAAATCAGAAACAATAGAATCAATCAAATCTTGAGCAGCGTTAAAATCTCCAGCATTAGAACGATAACCCTTTGCTTTTATTCCACTTTGGGATAATTCATTTTCAAGAACCTTAGCCTTTTCTTCACTTGAAACAAAAGTAAAAGCAATAGACGCACCTTCNTTGGCAAATTTTTCAGCAATACCTTTGCCAATTCCTCTTGTTGCTCCAGTTATAACAGCAACTTTACCTTGTAATAATTTCATACTTTATAAATAAATTTAATGACAAATATATGCATTTAATGCACATCTAAATAAGTTAAATCAAGGACATTTAATATATTTTAATTTGTGGAAAATGTTTATATTTAAAGATTAACGAAATCTTTTTAAATCGTTTAATAATATTAATTTTACNGCCTANTTTATAAGCTCACCAATGTCAACAACCAAAATTAACACANCAAAAAAAATNGATCAAAATGAATTTATTCAAGAAATTCTTAGTGATTATCAGTTAGTATGTTTGAGTAGAGAGGCCTCTTTATTAGGTAGAAAAGAAGTTTTAACAGGGAAAGCCAAATTTGGAATTTTTGGCGATGGAAAAGAATTAGCTCAAATAGCCATGTCTAAATTCTTCCAAAATGGTGATTTCAGATCTGGATATTATAGAGACCAGACTTTTATGATGTCTATTGGGAAATTATCCGTTAGTGAATTTTTTGCAGGCCTTTATGCACACACAGATCCTGTCAAGGAGCCTACTTCAGCAGGAAGACAAATGGGTGGGCATTTTTCAACTAAACTTCTTAAAGAAGATGGATCATGGTTGAATTTAGCAGAATTAAAAAATTCATCTTCTGATATTTCTCCAACTGCTGGCCAAATGCCTAGATTAGTTGGTCTTGGGCTAGCTTCTAAATTTTACAGGCAAAATAAAGCTCTTCAACAAATGACACAATTTTCTAATAATGGAAATGAAGTTGCTTTTGGAACAATTGGAGATGCAAGTACTTCTGAAGGGATTTTTTGGGAAAGTATCAATGCTGCCTGTGTATTAGAAAT
>PBJU01000002.1 GCA_002721285.1 Crocinitomicaceae bacterium | reverse complement strand
ATAGATTTAGAGATATTCAACAAAAAAGACAAACTACTCTTGGAGATGATATTTTTAAAATAGAAAGTGATGGTCTGCACAGGTTTTTTGGAAAGAACTATGGCGGAAATGCAGCAATGGAATATTCTCCAAACGAAAGCAATTTTTTAAATATTGGTGTGGATGTTAGACAAAGACAATGGAATGCAGCTGCCAACTATTTTTTTGATGAATACTCTAATAATTCTCTTCTTTATTCCTACGAAAATAGAGAAAGAACGCTGAGAGATTTCTTTGCTTTTTCAAGCAGTCTAGGTTTTCAGCATTTATTTAATTCAGATAAAGATCATTATCTTTCCTTAACCTCTACTTATAATTTATATGATGGTAAGGAAGATGCTCAAACAGAATTTTTCTCTTTAGAAAATAACTTTCAAGGTGGAAATAGAAATACTGAAATTGGGCCATCCAATTCTACTAGAGTTAGTTTAGATTATCAGTATCCGCTATCTAATAATATGAAATTTCAGATTGGATCAAGGGCAGATTTTGGTTTAAGTAGAGATGATCAAGATGCTTTTGAATATAGGTTTTCGGAGCAAGATTACGTTAGATTAGATTCTTTTTCAACCGATGTAACTTATGTTCAAAATGTATATGCTGGATATGGTATAATTAATGGGAAAATAAATCAAAAACTTGGTTATCAATTTGGTATAAGAGCAGAATATACAGATAGGATTATTGAACTAACGGATACCAATTTTAATACAGCCATTGAAAGGTTAGATTGGTTTCCATCCGCACATTTTTCATATCAAATAGATGAAAGAAACCAGTTTAGAGCAAGTGCATCAAGAAGAATTAACAGACCTAAAAGCTGGCATTTAGAGCCTTTTATCGCTTGGGAAGATCCATATACTACAAGACAAGGAAATCCCAATTTATTGCCAGAATACATCCAATCTTATGAACTTGGCTACATAAAAGATTTAGAAAATGGAAGTTTCTCTACTGAGTTATACTTTAGAAATGTAAATAATATTCGTGCAAGAATTCAAGAAGTATATGATACTAATGTCATTGTCAAAAGACCAGTTAACGCTGGTGTTTCTAATGCTCTTGGAGCGGAATTTTCTTTTAATAACAAACCAACAAAGTGGTGGGTGTCCGACTTAGGAGTGAATTTATTTTATTATGAAATAACAGGAGAAATTCCTGGATCTAGTTTAGACCAACAAACTTTCACTTATAGAGGAAGATGGTCCAATAGTTTTGTACTTCCAAAAGATTGGAAAGTTCAGTTTATTTCTAATTATGTAGCGGATGTTGTAAGTGTACAGGGTATGGATAAGGGTTATGTATCCTTTGACTTAGCAGTTAAAAAAGATTTTAATGATGGAAAAGTTGCCACAACTTTACAAATTAGAAATTTAATTGCTTCAGAAAGACGAGAAACTTGGGTAGATACACCTACTTTATATTCTTATAGAATGGCTACTCCAAGATGGATGGTTGCTGCATTGTCGGTATCTATAAGACTAAACAACTTTGATAATTCTGACAAAATCCAAACAGAGGAAGGATCTGAATTTTAAATCACTTTATTTTTATCTTGTTGTAATTAGTGTAATAGGTGTTTATTCCTATTTTATACAATGTTCTCTTAATTAAGTCCTTTAAGCTTTTTTTGTTTAATGATATATCGTGTTCAAATTTCCAGTTAATTCTGTTAATTCTTTCCTGCATTACTTTTGGGTGATTATCTTCAAATTTCTTAAGCAAGGAAACATGTTTTTCATATTCATATTCTGATACCATTTCCACCTTATCTTCAATCCATTTATCATCATGCCAAAACTTATTAAAATTAAGTTGTTTTTCTTGCATTGACTTTGGATCTTTTACCCACCCATAATGATAAACAAATGCATCAATTTCTACTACATCTAGCTTTTCATTGTCATTTTTTCTAAATCCCTGTGCGTCTCTATAGGAATATATATTAGGATTGTTTTTGACTACTCTTATTTCATGATCATACCATTGAGACGAATCCCCAACATAATCATAAGATCCATAAAAGTGTAAGTATTTAAATAACAAACCGTCTACTAACTTATTTTCTTGATGTTTTTCCATTCCCTTTTTAATAATAGGAAGGTATTTTTCATGAATCACTTCATCCCCTTGAATATAAAAGCACCAATCAGCATCCTTAGGAATATTTTTAAAAGCTTTATTGGTTTCAATGGCTAGTACTTTACCATCTTTTCTTTGAGTATCATCCCATGTAGTTTCCACAATTTTAATCTTATCTGCAGAAATGTTTTGGATTAGTCCTAATGTATCATCATCAGAGTTTCCAACAGCAACAATAAATTCATCACATATTGGAAGAATAGATTGTATTGCTTCAACAATAGGATAATCGTATTTAATAGCATTTCTAATAAAAGTAAAGCCACAGACTTTCATTAAATCTCAAATTTTTTCTAAATGTAAAAAAATTAACATTGTTCTTTGTTTTCTTATTTTGTATTATTGTAAAGAATATATAAATCCTATTTATAAACAACTTTCTTACACCTTTTTAAATTAAATTCTTTGGGACAATTTCATTTCCCCATTTAAATAAAACATATAATGAAAAGTTTACTAAGAATTATAAAACTAACCTTTAACTATAAAAAATACATATTGGTTAGTGTTTTTTTTAATTTACTAAGTTCCTTCTTCGGCCTGTTTTCATTTGTTCTTTTAGCCCCTTTGTTAGATGTCATTTTTAATCAATCTGAACAGTTTTATATTGATTTGGTTTCTAACGGAATTGCAGACTTTTCATTTTCTACGGATTATTTCATTAATTACATAAATTATGAATTGGCGACTTTAATTGTTGAAGATGGTAAAATAANTGCCCTANTNTATGTTTGTGTTGTTGTAAGTTCTGCAGTTTTTCTTAAAAACCTTTTTATNTATCTTTCTACTCTGTTTGTATCTATTTTACTTAATAGAAGTGTAGGAGATATGAGAAATAACATTTATCAAACATTAATGCATCTTCCAGTNGCNTATTTGTCTGATGAAAGAAAGGGAGATGTTATATCTATGATAAGTAATGATGTTCAAGAAATAGAATCNTCAATTCAATCTGCCATTAGAGGAATTTTTAAAGATCCAATTAATATTACTGTNTTTTTAGTTACTCTCTTTGCAATGAGTCTTGAATTATCAATATTCATCATATTTTTTCTNCCAATAACNGGTTTACTTATTAGTTTAATAAGTAAGAGTTTAAGAAAAAANACNAAGTCTGCTCAAGACTTTTTCGGTAATTTAATTGCTCATATNGAAGAATCTTTAAATGGTTTTANATTAATNAAGGCCTTTTCAAATGAAAAACTATTTCAAAATAAATTTTATTCCATAAATAATAAATATGTATCTGATAAAATTAAAGCTTTTAGAAAAGCCGATCTTGCTTCTCCTATAAGTGAGTTTTTAGGAGTCCTAGCAGTGGTAAGTGTACTATGGTATGGGTCAACACTGGTNTTTAAAGGCGAAATGCAAGCTTCTTTCTTTATAACCTATATAATTCTGTTTTCACAGTTAATTAGTCCTTTAAAATCTCTTTCTAAGTCTATTTACGACTCTCAAAAAGGAAATAGTGCTTTAGATAGAATTGAGAAAATATATAATGCAAAAAAGACTGATGATATTTTAGATGGTAAATATGAAAAGGATCANCTAGAAGAATCNGTTAGTTTTAANAATGTATCTTTTGCTTATCAAGATGAAAATGTCATTAATAATGTATCTTTTAGAGTGATAAAAGGCAAAACAGTTGCTCTTGTTGGTCAATCAGGTTCGGGAAAAACTACCATTGCTAATTTAGTTCCAAGGTTTTACGATGTTCAATCGGGTTCAATTGATATTGATGAGNTTAATATAAAAGATTTTAAATTNAAAAAATTGAGGTCTATGATAGGAATGGTNTCNCAAGANTCCATTNTATTNAATGATTCTATTGCAAATAATATTGTTTTTGGAGAAAATTATGATAAAAATAAATTATTAGAAGCTGCTAAAGTTGCTAATGCGCATGATTTTATTGAAAATCTTGTAAATGGTTATGATACTAACATTGGAGATGGCGGAAATAAACTTTCAGGTGGTCAACGACAACGAATTAGTATTGCAAGAGCTGTTTATAAAAATCCTGANATTTTAATNTTAGATGAAGCTACNTCNGCATTNGATACTGAATCTGAAAAACTGGTTCAAGATGCACTGAATAATTTAATGAAAAACAGAACCTCCTTAGTAATAGCTCATCGNTTATCGACTATTCAACATGCTGATGAAATTCTTGTAATGCAACAAGGTACAATTGTGGAGAGAGGTACNCACAAAGATTTAATTTCNAAAGAAGGTGTATACAGTAAATTAATTGATTTACAATCTTTTAGCTAGTAAATTAATCACAATCTGCATAGCANTCTACAAATAAAAAATCTTTTAAACTTCCTAGGTAAGACCCTTTAATTTCTTCACCACCTATGGTNTGGATAATAAATTTCACACTGGCATTATTAGAGTTTAAATTTTCAATTTTAATAATAGCATCATTCACTTTATTGTAGGATGGAGTAGTTCCATTAGAGTTAGCTAAAATAGTATCTGATATTAAACATGTTGTATCTGTAGCTCCCCAGCAGTTAGAAAATTCCATTTCATTGTGGACGTTAATATAAAAATCATTTGCTACTGAATCAAAATTATATTCATAAATACCATCNGTTAGTAAAGGGTTGGGAAACCATATTCTAACTAAAGTAGTTGGATTTATATTATAATTATAGCTNCCACAGCAAGTTCTTAGCGTATCATTTATTTCCCCATCAGANAGCCAAATACTTGCACTTGGTTCGGCTGGTTGAAACATACTTGGAGCGAATAGGTTTTGGTAAAAACCGTTTTCTGTTGTAACTGTATCTTGATTAGATTGNACTATATAACTATTGTTATAATCAAAATTAAANAAGTGATAACTAGGGCTATTGGATAATGAGTTTTCAAGNNTATCTTTCTTTCTACAGCTAAATGTGAAAGTGATTAAAATAAAAAATATAAAAATAGATGGTAGTAGCTTTGTATTCATTATTCTGCTAATATATATAAAATATAGAATAGCTATACATACCATTTTATAGGTATTTTTTATTGATAATTTATAATTTAAATGATAGAAAATAAGATATAATTTTTTATTTTTATTGATATGAGAACAAATAAGAGTACCTGTTTAATGATATTGATGCTGTTTTCTTCTTTTGTGATGAATGCTCAAAAGATTTATTCTGTTGACTACGAAACTAGAGCAGATGTTAAGGTTTTTGTTGTCGATTACGAATCTAGAGCCGATTTAAAGGTTTACAAGGTTGATTATGAGTCTAGAGCAGGAGATAATGATGGTAAATGGTATTTTGTGGATTACGAGTCTAGAGCGGATAAAAAAATATTTTTTGTGGATTACGAAACTAGAGCAGATGTTAAAGTGTTTTTTGTGGATTACGAGTCTAGAGCAGGTTGGAAAAATAACTCTAAAAAGCATTTTTTTTACTAATGACAAAATTTAAGCTTAAAAATGGTGTTTCTGAAGAAGAAATTTTTACATCATTAAACTCCCTAAAGTCAGAGGATATTAATTGGAAAGATGGTAAAACATTTGGTGCTGTCTATTATCCTGGTGATAAATATGCAAGTGTTATTTCTAAAGCTTATAACCTATTTATGCATGAAAATGCATTTGATCCTCAGCTTTTTAAGAGTTTACTTACAATGGAAAATGAAATTGTAAGACAAATTGGTAATCTTTTTAAAGCAGAAAAAGAGGTTTATGGGAATTTGACTAGCGGAGGAACAGAAAGTATTTTTCTTTCCCTTCTTTCTGCAAGGGAATGGTCTTTAAAAAATAGAAGTATTAGTAATCCAGAAGTTATTTTATCTACTACAGCTCATCCTGCTTTTTTAAAAGCAATGAAATTTCTTAAGATTAAGCCTGTTATTATTCCAGCTACTAACAGTTTTAATTTAGATATAGATAAATTTAGTAGTGCTATTAATGATAATACCATCTTATTAGTTGGTTCAGCACCTGCTTACCCTTATGGAATGATAGACCCCATAAGTCATCTTTCTGAAATAGCAATAAAAAACAATTTGCTTTTACATGTAGATGCTTGTATCGGGGGATTCTTACTCAGTTATTTGAAGAAATTAGATTATAATGTTCCATCATTTGATTTTTCTCTTGAAGGTGTTACTTCCATTTCTGTGGATCTACATAAATATGCCTATGCTCCTAAAGGATCATCTGTGCTGCTTTATAAAAATGCTGAATTAAGAAAATCACAATTTAGTGTTTACTCTAATTGGGAGGGAGGTATTTATGCTTCTACATCTTTTATGGGAACAAAGCCTGGTGGAATTGTAGCTTCNTCTTGGACAGCTTTAAATCATATTGGAGAGGATGGATATCTAGAACTAACTAAAAAAACAATGAATGCTACTTCATTAATTAAAGATTTTATATTNAATAATCAGGACCTTTCATTAATTGGAGAACCTCAAATGAGCTTAATTGCTTTTAAAAGTGATACAATAGATATTTATCAGCTAGCAGATAAATTGAATGATTTAGGTTGGTATATTGGAAGATTGCAGAACCCTTCAGGAATTCATTTAGTAGTTTCTCAAATTCATGCTGATGGAGCTGCAAAGCAATTTGTTATNGATTTAGANNTTATTATTAATCAGTTAAAGAAAAAGAATATAAGAAATGGAGTTGGAAAAATCATGGATAAAGGAGCTGCAAAAATTCTAAATTTANTGCCATTTAATAAACTTAGGCAAACACTAGTGAAAGCTGCTGGAAAAGACCAACAAATTCCCCATAAAAAAAGAATAATCTATAATATCAAAGAGGAATTGGATTTAGATGACAGCAATGAGTTGTTTAGATCAATTATNGATGGTTTTTATAGCTGATTTTTTTAAATAACATTATACTTTCAATATGAGAAGTATGTGGAAATTGGTCCACCAAAGAAAACTTTTCAAGTTCATATCCCATTTCACATAAAGTAAGTAAGTCTCTAGCCTGAGTAGCTGGATTACAGCTTACATAAATAATCTTTTCTGCATTTAATCTAATTGCTTTTCTNAGTGCTTTAGGAGCAATTCCAGCTCTTGGTGGGTCAATTACCAAAGTGTGTATTTTATTTTGATATTCTGGATGATTTAGAAGGAATTTACCAACATCATCGCATATGAACTGAATGTTTTTAAAATTATTTTTTTGTGCATTGTTTCTTGCNTTTATAATAGCACTCTCCACAATATCCACTCCNATAACTTTATTGGATGTTGTGTTAGCAATAAGTTGGGCAATAGTGCCAGTTCCGCAGAATAAATCCATTATAAAATGGTCGCTTTCAATAGCGCTTTCTTTCAAGTAATCAATTACTTTACTGTATAATAGTTCAGC
Source organism: Crocinitomicaceae bacterium (assembly GCA_002721285.1). Next base: position 18,622 of record PBJU01000002.1, on the reverse strand, counting down.
ACATCTAGGATTGGTTTGGAAAAAGCTTTGCATGCTAATTTCAAAATCAAGACCGTTAATGTTTTCTTCAATGGTTTTTTTTCCAAGCACTAATTTTGATGAGCCCTTGTCCAGTTTTTCTCTGTCAGCAATATCATCGTTGATAGTGTGGATTAGTCCTGCAAATCTTTNATGTAAAAGACCATTTAAAAACTCTCCAAATTTTTTAGCATCAAATTTTTTTAATCCTTTTGAAGANGTAACTATGTTAAATAACAGCTGATTNTTAGTGTAGCTTTTTCTTACAACAAGATGTCTAAAAAAACCAATTTTTTTGGGTGGATGCCATGCTGGTAAATTAGTTTCTTTGAGATATGTTCTAATATTATTCANGCTATCTTCTAATTCTTTGTCAAATAATCCAGAATCTTTATCTAAATTTTCAACCATCCACCATGTGCCTTTTCTCTTGAACCCAAGAGCAAATGAATCATCTACTACAGTATTTTTATTTAAATCATATTCAATGGAAGAAAAGGAATATTCCATTTTATTTCTGTAGTGATGAGAAGAAGGAGAGCTTATCCAATTATCAAAATAATTTTCAGGGTTTTTTAGATGACCAATTTTTTCAAAAACTTCGAAGCAAACTTTTTGCTTCATATTCTTTTGTTCTANGATGTCTAAATCAATATATGGGCCACCTGAAATAGGTTGGAATGGGTGTTCAATTTGTAATGGAGATTTTTTAATTATTTCTACAATAGATGCTTCAGCAAAATTCTGCTTCTTTTTAGTTATTTTTGCATTAACAGTTTGACCAGGCAATCCATTATTTACAAAAACGATAGTATTATCCTCTTTAATTCGTGAAATACCTTTTCCTCCAAAAGCATAATCTTCAATTTCTAATGTAATAACTTCTCCTTTTTTCATTCTAAATAAGTATGGTTATCTACTAATTATTAGATTTGTGACTTTATAAATAAAGTGTAAATCTAAGTACAATGNTTTTAAAAATTAATTATTTGAGATATTTTAAAATAATATCTTTTTCTTTCTTAATACTATTTGTTAGTAATGTTGATGCACAAGCTGTTAAATTATCAGGATGTATTCAAAATCCTTTTAAAGATAAAGTGGAGATATGGGGCCCAAAAAGATTTTATAAAGTTATTGATCTTAAAGATGGTTGTTTTTCTGATAGTCTTCAAATAGAGATTAATGGTGAATANACTTTCAGTGATGGTAATGAAAGTACAGCTCTATATTTAGAGCATGGGTATGATTTGAATATAACTCTAGATACCAAAGAATTTGATGAAACGATTACTTATGAGGGAATAGGAGAGAAGCCGAATAATTTTTTCGCTAAATATTTTTTATATAATGAACAAAAAGAAGTTGGGTATAAGACAAAAGGATCAATGACTGAGCAAGAGTATTTTAATCATCAAAGTGATTTTTATAAGGGATTATTTCAATTGCTTACTGATGCANAGTTAGAAAACAAGAAATTTGAAGATTCTCAAAAAAATAGATTTAAATATGAAATGTTTAATAATGTTTTGAATAAATCTGGGGACTCTTATTTTAATAAAGAATCCAATGAAGAAATTAGTGATTATNTATTAAGCACATTAAGTACAATAGACTTTAAAGATACTGTTCTTTATAAAAGCAATAATTATTTTAAAAATTGTTTGAACAATTATTTCAAAGTTGGTATAGTGGCAAATAATAAAGAATGCATCCATTTATTTGAAAATGAACTTACCGGATTACAGCGTAAAATAATTACTAATTTAATAGCAAGGGGAATTTCTTTTTACAGCGAGGATCAGATTGAAGCAAACTATCAAGCATTAACAAGAATAGTCAAAGATGATAAAGAGTTGGCTAAATACACGGAGCTTTACAATAAGATAAACTCTTTAGTAAAGGGAAATCCATCTCCAAGTTTTAGTTATAAAAGTATTGACGGAGATACAGTTTCTTTAAATGATTTAGAAGGTAAATTAGTTTACATTGATGTTTGGGCAACTTGGTGTGGTCCCTGTAAAGCTCAATTCCCATATTTGAAAAAGTTGGAAGAAGATTACAGAGCTAAGGATGTTGCTTTTGTTAGTATTTCTATTGATAATCCTAAAAGCGAAGATAAGTGGAGAAAAATGGTTCAGGATAAGGAGCTAAAGGGAATTCAATTAATTGCTGAAAACGCTTGGAAATCCTCCTTTGCTCAAGATTATGTAATNAGAGGAATTCCTAGNTTTATTCTTTTGGATAAAAATNGGAATATTATTTCGCCTTTTGCCCCACAACCAGCAATTTATGATGAAAGTGGAAATGCTATTTCTAATAAAGAAATTAATGACTTATTAGACGAACATTTGAATTAATCCTCTAACTGTTTAAAAACTTCGTTGAATTCATTCCAGAATTCATCAAAATTTAGCAGGTTATATTCAAAGAATTTAAAAATATTTTGCCAAGTATTTTTTTCAAAAATATTGACATTTTCAATTTTTGTGGAAATTCTACTACAAGCAATACCATTTTCATTATGGGTTTCTTTTTCCCAATTCCATTTTTCTCCTAAAATAGATTTGAATACGGTTTGAAGTTCCATAAACTGATCAAAAAACAGTGATCTAATATCTTCATCTTTATGCTGTATATCAATATAAACTGCAGCAATTTTATTGTTTACATTTAGTCTTATGTAAATNTTTTTAACATTAGTTGGATAGTTNAGCCATTTTATTTTTTTATTGTAAATGGATCTATTTNTACCCATATATCTGCCAAAACTTGTGTAAAATAAAATCTTATTTGATTTAACATATTCCTTANTGTACATTATTCTATAATATGTAGTTTAATAAACAAAATATGGTTTTTAATTTCATAATCATATATTTGCTTAAAATATACTTTATTTATAATCATTCTTAATAAGAGTTGCAAAAGCCTATAATCATAGCAGATAGTTCAGAANTAATTTTAAAAGGATTGAAATCTATTTTAAAATCAAAATTTGATAATGAGATAAGTTTAGTGGATAATTTTGACTCACTACATTCTGCACTTTCTATTGATGATAATGTTTTTCTTATTATAGATTATACATCTAAAGGATTTTCTTTAGACCAAGTGATTGATATTAAAAATAGTTTTAATAATGTTATTATTATAGCCATCACTCCTTATATCAATGCTCAAACAATTGTAAAAGCAATTCAAGCTGGTGTACAAAGTCATATTAAAAAGGAATGTTCTGTTAAAGAAATTAATGAAGCTTTTGAAGCAACTAACAAAGGAGATAAATTCTTTTGTGCGGATATTGTAAAACAAATGAGAGATGAAAATGTAAATATTAAAAAAATATCATTTAACTCTTTAAAGTCAGGTCCTGTTCAATTAAGTAATAGAGAATTACAAATAATTCAATTTATTGCCGAAGGTTATACAAATTCTCAAATTGCGGCAATAGTATATTTAAGTAATCATACAATCAATACCCATAGGAAAAATATAATGAAAAAACTTGGAGTTAACAACACCGCTGGTATTGTTATGTATGCAGTTAAAAATGAGATGGTTAGTCCTGGACAATTTAGTTTTAGAAAAACGAGTTAGGTTTTATTTATCCATTCNTGGAATCATATTAAAAGCAGTGTTTTTTAGTTCATTTTCATTAACATGATTTGCATTTTCAATTGCAGTGTTAAATGCATCAATAAGCTCTTTAGTGAAATCTTCTTTAGAAGTAGATGAATATATTTCATCATCAATATGAAGTTCTTGAAGTTTCCTGTTTCCATCCATAATAAATCGAACTTTCCCATCAAAAGCATCTCCTTTAACACATATGGTTTCCAGTCTTTTTTTAGAATCTTCTACAGCTCCTTGCATTTCTTGCAGCTTAGCCATCATTTCTTGCATATTTTTATTCCCAAACATGATTAATCTTTTTGATTTTCTTTCTTAGCTCTTATTCTTTCGTTTCTTTCTTTTTTCTTTAAATGGTCTTTCATATTTAGCTTATAAAGCTTATAGCCCACGATAATTCCTCCAGTAAAAATGGCAGAAATAAAAAGAAATATAAGTAACTCACCAATTCCCATTATAGAATATTTTTAATTAATAACTCTTCTAACTGAATACCTCTAGAACCTTTTAGTAAAATAACATAATGAGTTAAATTTATTTCTTCAAGATGTTTAATTAATTCAGCTGTATTTTTAAAATTAGTAAAAATAGATTTAGTATTTGCATAACAATTCCCTACTAAAAAGCTATCTATTTTATTTTCTTGTAAATAATCTACTATTATTTGATGCTCTTTATCGCTATGATCACCAAGTTCTAACATGTCTCCTAAAATGGCTATTTTATTTTTTTTATCCATTGCTTTTAAGCTAGTAATAGATTCAAGTGTGCTAGATGGATTTGCATTGTAGCAGTCAGCTATGATTATATTTTTATTGGTTTTAATTAATTGAGATCTATTATTTGTTGGATGGTAATTTTCTATGGATTTANCTATTAATGACTCTGAAACATCAAATACATTTCCAATACAGGCAGCAGCCATTATGTTNAGTAAATTGTAACCACCAAGCAAAGAGGTGCTTATATTAACATCTTTATTATCTAAAAAACTTATGCGTATATCAATTGTGGGGTTGTAAGCTAAAATCTCACCTTTAATTGAACCATCTTTAANACCATATTTATGGGTGGTAATTGAACTTGGAACCTCATTAGTAAGTACTTTATCATCTTGGTTNATTATAATTTGACCATCATTATTAATAATATAATTGTATAATTCTAATTTGGTTTTTTTGATGTTTTCAATGTTNCCAAATCCCTCAAGATGAGCTTTTCCAATATTAGTGATTATTCCATNNGTAGGCATAGCAATTTCTGCAAGTTCTTTAATATCACCAATTTTGCTTGCTCCCATTTCAATTATTGCAATTTCGTGTTTAGAATTAATTTTCAGAAGTGTTAGTGGAACTCCAATATGGTTGTTTAAATTACCTTCTGTAATAAGTGTATTGTATTTTGAAGAAAGAACTACTCCTNTAAGTTCTTTTGTAGTAGTTTTCCCATTAGTACCTGTGATTCCAATAACAGGGATTTTAAACTGATTTCTGTGAAACTGAGCTANTNCTTGAAGAGTAGCCAATACATCTTTTACCAAAATAGTTTTTCCTTCAACAAAAAATTCTTTCTGATCAATTATAGCAAATTTTGCTCCTTTTGTTAGTGCATCTTTTGCAAATTNATTGCCATTAAAGTTTGGTCCTTTAAGCGCAAAGAAAATACATCCAGGAGTAATTTTTCTGGTGTCTGTTGTGACTCGCTTATCACATTCTATAAACTTACTATATATTTCCTGGATCATTCTTCANCAAATCGATCCATAACAGCNGTGGTAACACCTGTTGTAGAGAATCCACCATCATGAAAAAGATTTTGCATAGTTACATATTTAGTTAAATCACTAAACATGGTAATACAATAGTTAGCACAGTCAATTGCACCAGCATTTCCTANTGGNCTCATNTTTTCACTAAAGCTTATGAATTTATCAAATCCAGATACGCCACTTCCTGCAGTAGTTACTGTCGGTGACTGAGATATAGTGTTTACTCTAACTTTTTTTGCAGTACCATAATGATATCCAAAACTTCTAGTAATAGATTCTAACAATGATTTTGCATCAGCCATATCGTTGTANTCAGGAAAAATTCTTTGTGCAGCTATGTAGGTAAGTGCAATAACAGATCCCCATTCATTGATAGCATCCATTTCTTTAGCTACCTGAAGTGTTTTATGCAGTGATGTAGCAGAAACATCAAGTGTTTGTTTATACCATTCGTAATTTAATCCAGTATAATGTTTTTTCTTTCTAACGTTGGGAGACATTCCTATNGAGTGTAGAACAAAATCAATCTTTCCTCCTAATATTTCTTGAGATTTTTCAAAAAGGTTCTTTAAATCTTCTACTGAAGTAGCATCAGCAGGAATAACCTCAGAGTTAGTGTTTTTTGCCAATTCATTAATAGCACCCATTCTCATNGCAATAGGAGCATTTGTGAGTGTGAATGTAGCACCTTCTTCGNGAGCTCTTTCAGCAACTTTCCAAGCTATAGACATATCGTTTAGAGCTCCAAATATTATTCCTCTTTTTCCCTTTAATAAATTGTGTGACATGGTGTAAAAATTATGATTTTTTTCAAATATAGAAATATAGATTAATTTATATTTCTTTCATGTTCAAAAATGCTTATGTTTAGTTAATAATATATGAAAAAAGACTATCACAAGGTATTAGGTGTTTCAAAATCTGCAAATAAAAGTCAGATAAAGCTNGCTTATCGAAAGTTAGCAATGAAATATCACCCTGATAGAAATAAATCTCAGCATGCTCACGATATTTTCATCAAAGTAAATGAAGCATATGCGTTTTTAACAGAAGAGTACGAAGATGAAGCTCCAGTTTTTAAACCCTCTCCGCCAACTAAAACAGAATCAAATGACGAACTTAAAAGGAGAATGGAATGGGCAAAGAATTATGCTAGATATAAAAAAATCAAGGAAGATAATATAGCAAAAATAAGTTNTGATGAAATTCAGAATTCTTACAAGGGTTGGTTAGTGCCTTTAGTAAGCTGGATTAGTATTGGATATGCCATTATAATATTTTTAGATTTTTGTNTTTTAACTCCTAGTTCAAATATTGTCGATTATGGATTTGATTATATTAATTCAACCACTAGCACAATGGTAATTTCCCTTGATGATAAAGAAAATAAATCTATTGAATATGATGAGTTTGCAATTAAATTGGAAAAAATAGACCAACTAAATAAAGCAGATCCAAAANTATATAGATGTGAGATTACTCCTATTTTTAACCAAGAGATTTATATTTCTTTTAAAGTAGATGGTGAAGTAACTAGATTATTCAATTATCAATCTACCTATGCAGGATTTTATGTTTTTTTAATAATACTACTACTCCCTCTAATTACAATATTTTCCAAAGGGCCTAGTATTTTATATGTTTTTTCTGCTTATTTTATTACAAGTATTGTTTTTTTAGCAGATATAATTTTATCTATTTCTTTATTAGCATGAAAAATATATTAATGTCTTTCTGTATTGCTATTTCATTTACTAACTGTAACAATGATCCACCACCTAAGGTTTTAAAAAAGAAAAAGAAGGTAGTAGTTAAAAAGAAAATAAATTCAGTTAAAAAAACTCCTAAATCATCTAAAGACTTTTATTCTAATCTAATAAATAATAGTAATGTTAAGAAGAAATTGAAAGATTTTGCAAGGAAAAACCCTTCTAACAAAATTAAGATTATTACAAAATATGGAAGTATTAAAATTAAACTCTATGATGATACTCCAATGCATAGAGGAAATTTTATAATGTTAGCAAAGAAGAGGTTTTTTGATTCCACATTGTTTTATAGAGTAATAAATAACTTTATGATCCAAGGAGGTAATAGTGATAAGGATAACATGTTTCATAAAATGGCTAAAATTGGAAATTATAAAATCCCACCTGAAATCAACAAGGAGCATATTCATAAAAGAGGTGCACTTGCTATGGCTGTTCAAGAACAATACTTTATGGACCCGACTAAACATGATCCATCTTCCAGCCCATATAATTTTTATATTGTTCAAAAGGGACCATTGTCTAATAGTTACATGGATAAGATTGAGAAAAAATATAATATCATAATTCCTAAAAAAAATAGAAATATCTATAATTCAATTGGTGGTAATCCACATTTAGATAATCAATATACTGTCTTTGGAGAAGTAATTAGTGGTATGTCTGTAGTTGATAAAATTGCAAAGGTTATTACAGATGGTAAAAATAGACCCCTTAAAAATGTATATTTATCTATTGAGGTATTAAATTAGTTGTCTATGAATGAGAAAAAAACTTACAACTCAAAAAAAGTAATAATATTTTCATGTTTTTCTGTTTTGTTTGGGTTGCTTTCTTTTATATCTTATAGTTTCTTTGAGAAAGTTGAAGTTGTAATTGATAATGATCCAATAGTGTTGTTAAATCAATCATCCAATGATAAAGTTCTAAAATTAGATTCTGTTGATGTAAAGGAACCAACTGTATTAGGAACAAAAGAAGAAGTTGTAAAGAAAGAAAAGATTAATATTTTGTCTTTAAGTGATTTAAAAGGTAAGTATGTGGTTGTTATTGGTACATTTAGAAATAAGAANAATGCAATTAATTTAAGAAATCAAATGCATCAAGATGGTAATAATAGTTGTGAAATAATATTTAATGGAACTCATTTATACTGGGTTTATTTTAANTCTTATGATGANTTAATCTANGCTAAAAAAGATGTTATTAGTTTTAAGATTGATGGATGGATTAAAAAAATATAAATTTATTAATATGAGANTTTTAACCTTTTTGTTTCTTGTCTTTTTCACCCAATTAGTATTTGGACAATACGATTTTAATATTAACGAATCTGAATATGATTTCACTAAAGGAAGTCATCATGGTTTTTCAATTCCAATTTATGAATCGTCGGTTCATGATATTGAAAAAGACTGGAAGAAATTAATGAGAGAATGGCATGGAAAAGTAGATGAAAAAAAACATGAATTTTTTGCAGANAATGCTAGCTTGAAATCTATGGGAGAAAATAGCTTTGATACTTATGCATATTGTAAGGAAAGGGAAAACTCTATTGATTTTATTGTTGCAGTTGATTTAGGTGGTGCTTTTTTAAATATGAATCAACACAAAGAACAATCAAAAGTTTTTAAAACAGAACTTNTAAGATTTGCTAAACAAGCTTCTTCCAACGGATTAGATTCTAAAATAAAGAAAGCAATTCATACTGAACATAATATTCAAAAAGAATTAGATCATTTGGATAAAGAACAGCAAAAATTAAATCACGACATTGAAGTTTGGCAAAAGTCAATTAAAAAAGCTGAAAATGATATCGAAGAAAATAACAAAAATCAAGATCTTAAAAAAGATGAGGTAAAAAAACAAAAAGAATTAGTGAATAAATTAAAGCTCCAAAAACAAAAAATAAAATAAACCTTAACTTAAAGTTATTCCAACTGGACAGTGATCGGAACCCATAATGTCATTCAAAATAAAAGCATCTTTTACTAAGTGTATTCCATTTTCAGAACTTAAAAAATAATCTAATCTCCATCCAACGTTTTTTGCTCTTGAATTGAACCTATAGCTCCACCATGAATATTTAATTTCTTCAGGGTAAAAGTGTCTGAATGTATCAGTATATCCAGCATTTATAAAATTACTCATTCCATCAATTTCTTTTTGGGTATAACCAGGTGTTTTGTTATAATTTGACTTTGGGTTTTTAAGATCTATTGGTTGGTGCGCAACATTTAAATCTCCACACAAAAAAACAGGTTTTTCTAATTCTTTTTTCTTTATGAATTTAAGTAAATCTCTATCCCACCTTTCTCTGTATTCTAATCTCTTTAGTCCACTTCCACTATTTGGAACATAAGTGGTAATAAAGTAAAACTTATCAAATTCAGCACATATTAAGCGACCTTCTTGGTCATGTTCTTCAATTGACAGGCCATAAGAAATTGATTTTGGTTCCTTTTTTGTTAAAATAGCAGTACCACTATATCCTTTTTTAGTTGCACTACTGCTATATATATGGTAACCTGTTAAGTTGTTTAATGCAGTAGCTACTTGGTCATCTTGAGCTTTAGTTTCCTGAAAGCCAATAATATCAGGATTCATATGTTCTATGATGTCAATTAAGCCTTTTTTTTCTACCGCTCTAATTCCGTTTAAATTCCAAGAAATTAATTTCATTTTTTAAATTTATTGCCTTTGAAAGTATGAAATCTTTTTGAATAAGGTATTTTAGTGAAATTTTTTTTCAAAAAACGATTAAATGAATATTTCCGATTATAATTTTTCCAATAAAAGAGCTTTAATTAGGGTAGACTTTAATGTTCCATTAAATGACCGTGGAGAAGTAAGTGATGAAACTAGGATTAGAATGGCATTACCAACTATCAATAAAGTTTTAAATGATGGTGGAAGTGTTATTCTGATGTCTCATATGGGTAGGCCTAAAGATGCCCCTGATCCTAAGTTTTCTTTAAATCAAATTATTTCTTGTTTAGAAGAACATTTAAATAAAGAGATTTTTTTTCAAGAGGATTGTATTGGAGATAAAGCATTTGAAATAACATCTAAATTAAATCCTGGAGAGGTAGTATTATTAGAAAACTTGAGGTTTTATTCTCAAGAGAAGAATGGAGATAAGGAATTTGCATCAAAATTAGCTAAACATGGTGATGTTTATATCAATGATGCTTTTGGTACAGCACATAGGGCGCATGCTTCAACAGCAATAATTGCTGATTTTTTTAAAGGAAATAAAATGTTTGGCTACCTAATTGAAAACGAAATAAACAGTGTGAAAAAAGTATTAGAAAGTAATAAAACACCTTTAACAGCGATAGTTGGTGGTGCTAAAGTTTCTTCCAAAATCACCATTATTTCTCAATTGATTAAAAAAGTAAATCACTTAATAATTGGAGGAGGAATGGCTTATACTTTTGTGAAAGCTATGAATGGGGAAGTTGGNAAATCACTTGTAGAAGATGACTATTTAGATTTAGCTAATGAAATCTTTAAAAAGGCAGAAGAAAATAATGTTAAAATTCATCTTCCAGTAGATTCATTGTGCTCTAAAGAATTTAATAATGATGCAGAAATAACTAATAGAAAAATAAATGAAATCCCAAATGATGAAATGGGATTAGATATAGGCCCTGAATCTATAAAATTATTTGAAAAAGTAGTAAATAGTTCAGCTCTTATTCTTTGGAATGGNCCAATGGGNGTTTTTGAAATGAGTAATTTTCAAAAAGGTACTATTTCAATTGCTCATGCTGTTGTAGATGCTACAGATAAAGGTTCATTTTCTCTTGTTGGAGGAGGAGATAGTGTTGCTGCTATTAATTTATTTAATTTATCGGATAAAGTTAGTCATGTTTCTACTGGTGGAGGTGCTATGCTTGAATACTTAGAAGGAAAAGAGCTTCCTGGAATAAGCGCAATAATTAATTAACTATTTTAAAACTTAACATAATGATAAGACTATNTATTNTCTTNTTAGTATTTACTCTTACTTTTTCTTCATGTAATAATTCAATAAAAACATGGGATAAGAAAATTATTCAATCTGAAAATGATGTTATTATGGTTACTTCCATTGATTTAATGGNAATAATTAAAAAGGTAGATTTGGCNAATAANGATCAGCTGTCTTTAGATCAGAAAATGATGTACAAGNCTTTCATNTCTACTTTCAACAATAAATCATTAGGNTTTAATATTGAAAATCAGCATAGATTATTTGTTTTACCTGAAAATGGCAAGTTAAATGCTGGTNTTTTTTTGGTNGGNGATATTGTAGATAAAGTGGTTTTTGAAAATTTCTTGATTAATTATTTTGGCGCCGAATCTTTTNCAGGTGAACAGCCAACAACTTGTTATTTAAAAGAGTTTGATGTNTTTGTTGGATTTAATGATGAATTTTTTGCTGCAGGAATTTCTCCAAATAAAGATTTCATTGAATCTAAAATTCAATCTTTTTTTAATATTGAAAGATCTACAATTTCAAATCCTTCATTNGANAAATATCTCTCTAAANAAGATGACATTAGTTGTTATTTATCTTCTGAAGAATTAATTGATTATTTAGATGATATANATAATCCTCTTATTCAATTACAACTTCCAAANATTNATGAACTAAGGGGTTTTGGTGCNGCANTTACTATGGCAATNAATTTTGAAAANGGNGTTTCTACTATTGAANTTAATTCTAATTTNTCTAAAAAGTCAAATAANAAACCTTATGCANATAGTGGGGTAGANAGAAAGTANAAAAATTNCCTTTCNGATAACAATGAATTAATTATGTTTCTATTGATGCATTTNAATCNNGAAAATATAACTNCTCAGTTAGAGCNATTTAATAAGTTAGGATTATTAAATGATGTTAATGATNTTCTATTTAGNTTAGGCACTAATTCAAATGAGGTTTTAAAAATTATAGANGGCCAAATGGCATTTTCTTTTTTAGAATTNCCAAAATTAAATTCCTATGANAATGTAGAGGATGATATATATGATGATGAAAATTGGGATGATGCAGAATTTGAAGAAGACATGGATACTTTTAATGAAAAATCTTCCACCAATAACACNCTTCCTTCCCTTTTAATTAGTATTGGAGTAAAAGATACCAGGAATCTACTTTCTCTTTTTAATAAGAATAATTTATCTATAAATAAAGATGAGTTACTTAGTATTGAGCAGGGANTAAATTTATTACTTAAAGATAATATCCTTCATTTATCTTCTAATAAAACTTTATTAGAGAAGATAGAGAATAATGGTGGATTATCTAAATACGATAAGATTAATGACGATTATTTTAAGGAACCATTTTATGGAAATATAAATATGGATTTTAATAAATGGCCCAAGGAAATATTAAATGAGATTTTTGGTAAATCAAATCATGAATATTTAATGGATAAAATAATTATTACCTCTAACAATGAGGGAGGGATGTTCAGGGTTGACTTTACAGAAAAAAATCAGAATTCTCTTACTACTATTGTTGATTTAATTATTAGAAAAAAGCTAATAGAAAATTATATTTAATATTTATTAAAAGAGTCTATTGCTTTTCTAACGCTACCATGTTTTTTTAGTAACTCTTTTGCTTTTGACTGATTTACTTTAAGAGCTTCTATAATCATTTTCTCCCCTCTATCCACCAGCTTATTATTGGAAAGTTGCATGTCTACCATTTTATTTCCTTTTACTTTTCCCAGTTTTATCATTATTGAAGTAGAAATCATATTAAGCACCAGTTTTTGAGCGGTTCCTGACTTCATTCTAGTACTTCCAGTTACAAATTCAGGGCCTACCACAGGGACTATAGATTCATTAGCAATTTTATCTAAAGGACTATCAGGGTTACATGTTATACCAGCAGTTAAAATTCCATTTTCATTACATTTTTTAAGTGCTCCTATAACGTATGGTGTTGTGCCTGAAGCGGCAATACCAATAACAGTATCCTTTTTGTTAATGTTATATTTCTTAAGATCTTCCCATCCTTTATTTTCATTATCTTCTGCAAATTCTACAGCTTTTCTTATAGCATTGTCACCTCCTGCAATTAAGCCAATTACTAATCCGTGTTCAACTCCAAATGTTGGCGGACATTCACTTGCATCTACAATTCCTAATCTTCCACTAGTTCCAGCACCTATATAAAATAACCTTCCATCCCTTTTCATTAATGGCACAATTTTATCGACTAAATTATTTATATGCCCAATTACTTTTTTTACAGCAATAGCAACTTTCTGATCTTCTTCATTTATTTTTTCTAATAATTCTAATGTAGAAAGTTGTTCAAGGTGGTTGTGATTAGATGATGTTTCTGTTATTTTTTTAAAATTCATGTTTAAAATATATAGAATAAAGCAAAGTGTTGAAAATTAAGTTATACAATAATTGTTATTATCTAAGCTTATTTGCTACTTTGTTAAAAAAATTACCAACAATCATGAGTGAAATAAAAGAAGGAGATAAAGCACCAAATTTTAAGGGAGTGGATCAAAATGGAAATAACATTGAATCCAATGATTTTAAGGACAAAAAATTGATTCTTTACTTTTACCCCAAAGATGATACTCCAGGATGTACTAAAGAAGCATGTAATTTAAGAGATAATTATAATGAGCTAAAACAAAATGATTTTGAAGTAGTTGGAGTAAGTGCTGATACTTCTGCAAAGCATTTAAAGTTTATTGCTAAATATGAACTTCCTTTTTCTTTAATTGCAGACACTGAAAAGATTATTATTAATGACTTTGGTTGTTGGGGATTAAAGAAATTCATGGGTAGGGAATACGAAGGTATTCATAGGAAAACTTTTGTTATTGAAAATGGTAAAGTGGTTAAGTTATTTGAAAAAGTAAAAACCAATGATCATTTTCAACAAATAATGGATGCAATTGGTTAGTGCGTAATTACTTTACGTTGTTAAATTGGATATTTGAAGAAACAATTATAAAATGGAAGAAATAAAAGAAGAAAAATTAAAAGCATTAAAAGCAACTCTTGATAGATTAGATAAATCTTTTGGTAAAGGGTCTGTTATGAGACTAGGTGATGAGCCTAGCGAAAAATTAGAAGTTATAAAAACTGGTTCGATTTCTCTTAATCGAGCTTTGGGAGTAGGTGGATTTCCAAAAGGAAGAGTTATTGAAGTGTATGGTCCTGAATCTTCTGGTAAAACAACTTTAGCTATTCACGCTATTGCTGAAGCTCAAAAGAGTGGAGGTATTGCTGCAATTATTGATGCAGAACATGCTTTTGATCAGTTTTATGCTCAAAACTTGGGCGTGGATATTGAAAATTTATTGATTTCCCAACCTGACAATGGAGAGCAGGCACTNGAAATTGCAGATAATTTAATNAGATCTGGTGCTATTGANATTATTGTAATTGATTCNGTTGCTGCTTTAACTCCNAAAGCTGAAATTGAAGGTGAAATGGGCGATAATCAAATGGGGCTTCAAGCAAGGTTGATGTCCAAAGCTTTGAGGAAATTAACCGGTACCATTAGTAAAGCTAATACCTGTTGTATATTCATTAATCAACTTAGGGAAAAAATTGGAGTAATGTTTGGTAATCCAGAAACTACTACTGGAGGTAATGCATTGAAATTTTATTCGTCTGTTAGAGTAGATATAAGAAGATCAAGTGCTATTAAAAATGCAGATAAAGTAGTTGGAAATAGAACAAGAGTAAAAATTGTTAAAAATAAAGTAGCTCCTCCATTTCAACAAGCTGAATTTGATATTATGTATGGGGAGGGAATTTCTAAAACAGGTGAAATTATTGATTTAGGAGTTGAAATGAATATCATTAATAAATCTGGTTCATGGTATTCATATGGTGACACTAAATTAGGNCAAGGAAGGGATGCTGTAAAAGAAATTTTAGGAGATAACCCCGAGCTATTTGAAGAGTTAGAGAATAAAATTTCTGAACAACTAAGTAGCTAATTAAGTTTTTATTTAAATCAAGACCCCCATTGGGGTCTTTTTTATTATGAAAAAAATAATATTTCTATCTTTTTTATTTGTTGGTTGTGCTAATTCTTCAAATGAAATCACCACTCTTAATAACGAACAGGATNTTNAAGTTAGCCAGGATTTAAANAATCCTCTTTCTNTAATTGAAAATGAAATTATTAGAAAACCTCAAAGTCCAAATGTATATTTAAAGAGGGCTCTTTATTTTCAAGAAAATCGAGAGTTTGCAAAAGCTTTAGAGGATATCAATAGAGCACTTGTTTTAGCTCCTGATGTTTCTGTTTTGAAATATCACAAAGCCGCTATTTTATATGAATTTGGTGTGTTTAAGCAAGATGTAACCTATATTGATGAATCTAAAATATATTTAGACGATTGTATTTCTGAAGACTTGGAAATTATTCCATCCAGGTTACTNAGAGCTAAAATTTACTTTTTCGAGAAGAAGTCAGAAGAAGCGATACGATTGGTAAATGATGTTTTAAAAATTGACAAAAATGTTGCTGAGGCATATCTTATAAAAGGAATGGTTTATCATTATTTAGGTAATTATAATTTAGCAAGCTCTTCTTATCAAACTGCTATTGAAGTTAACCCTGAGTATTACGATGCATATATATCCATGGGTATGCTAAAAGAGAAAATAGGAGAGAAAAATGCCGTTGATTATTACAATTCTGCAATTTCAATTAATCCAAATAGTTTGGAGGCTCACAGAAATAAAGGCCTTTTCTTACATTTTAATAAAGAGTACAAACTCGCAAGAGAGTCTTTTAAAAGTGTAAAAAATATTGATCCTTCTTTTGAAGAAGCATTTTACAACATAGGAAATACATTTTTAGGGGAGTATAACATTACTCAAAATGATATATTAATAGATTCTGCATTTTATTATTTTAATTATGCTTATCAAATGAATAATAATTATGTTCAGGCTATTCATAATATAGGGGTGTGTTATGAAATTGTAGGGAAAACAGATTTAGCTAGATCTTATTTTAAAAAGGCGATAGATTTGGATAATAACTTCATGCCTTCTTTAGATGCTTTAAATGCTCTAGATTAATTCATTAATCCAATAAGCTCATTTATATTTAAGAATCTTCCTCTTTTTACATTGTTAAGAACAATAATTGTTTGGTCTTTTTCAGGAATATTTATGAAATAGGATCTAAAACCTTTCCACCAACCAGTATGGTATACTATTTTTCCAAATTTCTCCGTAAATTTTAATCTGAAACCATAACCATAATTATGATTGTTTCGAAANTTCTTATTTTTTTTNGTAAAAGCTAATTCTTTNATAGAATCAGANATAATNAAGTTGTGTTTTAGGGCCCTGTCAAATTTAAGTAAGTCCATAGTTGTNGAATAAANCCCTTTNTCTCCTACACAACCATTTAAATAAACATCTTCCCATGGAATTCGTCCTTCATAACCNTGNACAGGNAATTTTAATTCTTGNAGGTTGGTTCTGTCATATACTACGGTGTTTTCCATTCCAATTGGATTGAAAATATATTTTTTCAAATAGGCGTTAAATTTCATCCCACTTATTCTTTCTATGATAGAAGCTAATATTAAATAATTGGTATTGCAGTAATAATACCTTTTATTTGGTGGGTAATTAATTAGTGGTACAATTTCACTCATTATTTTAAGAACATTGTCATTGTTTATTGTTTTGTTTTTATCAGGCCAAATGCTATCAGGTCTATCACAGAAGTGTGTATATTGACTCATTCCAGATCTATGAGATAATAACTGATGAATGGTGATGTTTTTGTAAGGGAATTCTGGGAAAAATTTCTGAATGGTATCTTCTAGGCTAAGTTTACCTTTTTCAATTAATTGTAAAGTTGCAACTGCTGTTACTGGCTTAGAAGCAGAAGCAAGTTGAAATGAATGATTAATAGAAAGCTTTTCTTTTTTTCTAAAGTTTGCATACCCAAAGGAGGTGTGTGCTATTACTTTNCCTTTTTCAGCAAACAAAATATTTCCATTNAAAACTCTAGACTTATACTTTCTTTTAAAAAAAGATATAATCTTTTTTTCTCTTTTATCTACTTGCGTTGTGTCAATGATAGAAGAGAGGCTATCAGAGTGGTTTTTTATTTTTTCTTCTTGAACAATCTCCTTATAAGAAGGTTGGGTGTTTTCATTGCAACTTAAAAAGAAGAAAAATATTGTAGGTATATAAATAGCCGTTATAGATGATNTTCGAATCATTATTGCGAATATACTATTCTAACATTTTTAACAAATATTAAAATTNTTGGGTTATTAACAATTAGAAGCTAATTATGTTCTAATGAATAAGATGACCACTAAATGAAGACGACCAATTTTCTATATTTCCATCATCTTGAGAGCTAAACATCTCCAACCAAATAGATTGTCCTGAGTTGAGTTTTATTGTTTGAGACATTGATATATTAATATACGTACTAGCTCCATCAGAGCTGATAACACTCTCTACGGCTTCACCAAATTTCCCTCCACCATGTCTCAAAANAAGTTGTAATAATCCTGCATATTGAGGACTTGGAATATANACTTGAAGACTTACATTAATTTGATANGTTCCANCAGNNGGTGCAGTGAAATNCCCAGAANTTGGATCGTANCCAGCTCCATCATTAAAAGATGATGACCCATTTGGTAATTTAACAGTGAATGAACTTGATCCAGAAAATGTTTGATTAGTTCCAGTACTTAAACCAGTTAAAAATGCAACTTTATTTGTAGCTGCGATACCAAGTTTTCCACTTGCATCTACTATTACATTTCTTACACCAGTTCCGGATAAATTTCCAACCGTAACATCACCATCTAGCTTAGTATTTCCAGTAACCTCTAACTTTGCACTTGGGAAAGTNTTACCAATACCAATATTTCCAGATTTACCAACCATAATTGTTCCATGGCCACTTTCTGTCCAAAATAAGTAATCACTATTAACGCTGTAACCCATTGTTCCNCCCCATGTTCCATTATCATAAAAGTCTATTGCAGCNTTATTAACGGATCCATCNANNATTAATCTAGCTAATCCACTTGAACTTTCAATTTTAGCTTCTGCATTTGCTACTCTTTTAATGTGNAGTGGTTCTGAAGGAGAGCTAGTTCCTATTCCTACATACCCTGAAGATCTAGATATATTTGATCCATTTACATCCCATGGTGAAGATGTTGGATTAGTCCATTCTAATTGTCCTGGTGTTGAGTGTGAAATGGAAAGTACTTGACCATCACTTCCTCTGTCTGTTGGAAATGAGTAAGAATTGCTGCTATTTCCAAAAGTTATTTTACCATTGTGTTCTATTAATAATCTTTGATCAATATTCCCAAAACCACCTGTAAAAAACCTCATATCTCCTCTTGCTGTAGTAGATGAAGAATTTGACATTTCAATTCTTCCT
>PBJU01000001.1 GCA_002721285.1 Crocinitomicaceae bacterium | reverse complement strand
AATTTTGATTTAGACCGTCTTTTTAATGCTTTTTATAAGCATAAGGAATTAATAAATCATAATAAGTACATGAATAATTATGATTATAATAGGTCTATATTTTTGTTACAAAAAATTACTTTTTTAGAAAACGGATTTTTAATTTTAAAAGAGGATGAAAATCTATTTTCGCCTGTTAGTGTTGTTCATTATGAGTTTTATAACGATTTAAACCAGCTTAATAGTACTTTGAAGCATCAAACTGAAAAGATTCAATGTAGAGTTGGAACTGGAGGAATTCCATTTGGCACAGCACAACAACCAAAAATTTGGGATTATGCAGATGGAGTAGATACAATAGATTTTTTAACAAAAATTTAATTCTATTATTTTTATTTTTTTTATTTTTATGTAAATCAAATCTTTTACTATGATAACAAAAGAAATTCAAGAAAGTATTTCACCAGAAAGAGCAATAGAAATGCTAAAAGATGGGAATCAAAGATTTTTAGATAAAAATGAACTGGAAATAGATTTACATATACAAGTTAACGAGACAAGTGGTGGACAATATCCATACGCTGTAATTCTTAGTTGTATTGACTCTAGAGTGCCAGTAGAACTAATCTTTGACCAAGGTATAGGAGATATTTTTAGCGCACGAGTTGCTGGAAATATTATAAATGAAGATATTTTAGGGTCTATAGAATATGCTTGTGGTGTTGCTGGATCAAAGGCTATTTTAGTTTTAGGGCATACCAAGTGTGGTGCTGTAACATCTGCNTGTAAAGGAGTGNAGTTAGGTAATATCACTGCTTTATTAAGTAAAGTNAAACCAGCTATTGCAGAGNTTCAAGAAAGAGATGGTGACNTAAATGTAGAAGAAGTTACTAAAGCAAATGTGCANCAATCGATAAAAGAAATTAGAGAAAATAGTACAATNTTAGCTGATTTNGAAAATGAAGGGAAGATTAANATAGTNGGNGCTGTTTATCATGTTGAGGANGGACGAGTCTCATACTTATAGTAATTCTGCCATTTCAATGATTGAAACAAATAGCTTTTTTAAAAACAGAAAATAATATATTGATTACACTATTGTTTCTTGAACTAAGGTTCTTGACAACAGCAAAAGTTAGATTTATTCTAAATAAACAAGAATATTGCTATTTTTAAAATCTACTCTAATGTGTTCTTGAATAGTAGTAGATAATGTTAANCCTACCCAATCAGCTTTTATCGGAAATAATCTATGTCTTCTATCTACAAGNACTATAGTATTCATTTTTTTTATCCCAAGATTTATAACGTAAGCAGCTGCATGCATAAGGGTTCTACCTGAATTTAGAACATCATCGATTAAAATAACTTTTTTGTTTTCACAAGAAAGATTTGGTTTTATCTCTATGGAGTTTTTTAAAGGATTGTTTTTATTTATGTGAAGTTCGGTAAGTTCAACTTTCAATGATTTATTAAGTTGATTTAATAGCTTAGTTATCTTTTCAGCTAAAAGAAACCCATTTTTACTTATCCCAATAATGATTAATTCTTTTTCATTAAAATTCTCTTCAATTATCTGATGAGTAATTCTATCAATTTTTTTATTAACACTTTCATTATCAAGAATAAGAGAACTAGATTTAGTCATTTGATATTTTTATATAGTAAAATTAAAACCTGGCTACTAATTTAAGATTTAATCTTCTAGTTGTTAAAAAACTTGGAATAGAATATTTTCTTCCATTTACATCATTAATCCAAGTATAATTAGTTGTGTTAGAAATATCTAACAAGTTAAATACCTCAAATGCTATCCACATGGATTCTATTTTGTGAAAAATAGATTTCCCACTAAATTTTGATTTATCAGTTTCTGTATTTATTAAATCTTTGGAAAAACCAATGTCAATTCTTTTATAGAAGGAAGATCTTAACGTGTCTGAGTANCTACTAGATCCAGGGGGGCCGTATGGTAACCTAGATCCAAAAAGCAGGTTAATATTTACTTTCATATTACTCCATTTCACTTTTTCTGTATCCCAATCTTTAGGCATTTGATCTTGAAAGAACATTGAAAATGAAATTCTTTGATCTGTNGGNCTAGGAATATATCCAGGTTCTACTAATGTGCTATCCGTAGGGGTGTTATTTAGGGTATATCCAGGTATTATTTTATCTCCTTCAGAATTATAAAAATTATAATAAGAATCATTTGAAATGTCTTCCATTGTTTGTAGCCAGCTTAATGAAGCATATGATTGAATTCCTTTAACAAATTCTCCATTTATTTTTAAGTCAATTCCCCTTGCATATCCTTTTGCGGTGTTTTCTCCGTAGTAATTTACTCTTACATTTTCAATTTCATAAGGAATTATATCGCTTAGTAATTTATAATATAATTCAGTTCCAGCTTTAAATTTTCTATCCCACATATTAAATACTAAATCTCCCCCTAAAACAAAATGAATTGATTTTTGAGCTCTTATCTGAGGATTTAATTCACCAATTAAATTTCTTGCAGCTCTATAAAATGGTGGTTGATAATAATAGCCAATAGCTGCTTTTAGAGTTAAGTTTCGTCTTTCTAGCTTTCCGTTTTCCAAATTATATAATGCAGGTCTAAATTTTAAATTGAATCTAGGGGATAATACAGTTTGATTATTGTAAGTCCAATAATTAGCTCGAACACCAAAAGTGCAAGTGAAATAGTTTTTTGATGTGAAACTAGTATCTACATATCCTCCATTTTGAGTTGAGTCTTGAAATTGGATTTTTTTATCTGTGCTAAATCTAAATCTATGTTGAATAAATCCTGATAATCTTGAAGATTCAATTTTGTTGTTAGCAGATATAAACTTACTTAAGTTTAACGTTTGATATGGGATATTATTTGGATTTGTATATCCAATACTGTCCGCGGGTCTAGGAGTGTTATATCTTGATGAGTCAATAAAATTCCATTCTTTTATGGTGTTGGTTACAAATTCACTTTGTGCTTTAAAACCCCAACAGGTTTTGTGCTTTTCTTTAGAGTAAAATCCACGATGGTAAAAATTATATACGTTAGCATTTAGTTCGTTTCTAGCGTGGTTCAAAAAACTTCCTACACCTCTGTTAAAAGCAACTTCTCCATAATTATCACTGCCTAAATCTGTTTCTAATTCATCCAANAAATATTGTCCAAGCACATCGAAATACTCAGTTTCATGAGTGTTAAATGTAGATGTGAAATATTTTAATGTTAAATTATCATTTGGCTTATGAGTTAATGCTGCAGCACCCATGTATGTTCTAAATTGAGTATTCTCCTGGCCATCGTAATAGACCGTAAATCGCAGTACTTCATTTATACTTCCAAAAGTAGTTTCTCTGTTTTCAGGTTGAACAGAAAATAAATTATTAGTTCCGTTTCCATATAAAGTTAATTTTAGTTTTTCGTTTATATTGAAATTAAATAATCCTTGTATATCACCAAATCTTGGTCTGTATTCTCCTTTAGTTTCTAAAGCTCCTAGTAGATAAGCATTAGTTCTATACCTAAATCCTATGTTGTAATTGAAAAAAGTATTTACTCTATCTCCAAATTGAAGTTGAGTTCCCAATAAACTTGTTGTAATATTAGCTTCAAATTCTTTTGGCTCTTTGTAAGTTATGTCTAAAACACTGGAAAGTTTATCACCATACATAGCATCAAATCCACCAGCAGAAAATAATATATTATCCACCATTGTTGGATTAATAAAACTCAAGCCCTCCTGCTGTCCAGATCTTGCTAGAAATGGCCTGTAAACTTCAATTCCATTTACATAAATTAAATTTTCATCAAAATTCCCTCCTCGTACATTAAATCCTGAAGATAATTCGTTGTTTTGACGAACTCCATAACCAATTGAAGACAATAGTCCTTCAATATTAGAACTTGGAATAGATATATTGGCTGCATTTATTTTAGGCAATAT
Organism: Crocinitomicaceae bacterium; assembly: GCA_002721285.1. The sequence continues at coordinate 12,130 of PBJU01000001.1, read as the reverse complement.
TTCAGTTGGAGAGCTTCCAGGATCTTTATATTCTACCTCCATAGTCTTTAGTACTTTATTTTTCAATTTAAAGTTTAATGTCTGATTGCTATTGGAGCTGATTTTCTTATATGTTTTTTTATAATTTACATGACTAATTTCAATTGTGAATTTTTGATTAGAGGGAAGGGATATTTGAAACTTTCCTTTTTTATCACTAATGGTAGAATAATTGGTTTTTTGAACAATGATATTTGCATTTTCAACCGGGTTTCTATTTGTTCCAACAATTTCCCCTTTAATTAAAACAGTGTTTTGGCTATATCCTTTTATTGATAAAAAAATTAGAAATAGAATGAGCTTGTATGAAATTTTAAAAAGCATTACTTTTTCTTAAAATCTCCTCTTCTCCAAGCCTCAATAAATTTTGCCCAAGCATAAGGATTCAATAATGTAATAGGAGCATACTGTCCAGCATAATACAATTTGCTTTGTATTTGTTGTTGTTGCCATTTGAAGTTTAATCCACCATCCATTGGGGTGAATTCCATTCTTTCTTGTAGTTGAGATCTTGAAAGGTTACTCATAGCTCTTTGATAATCATCATTAGGTATTTTTGTTTCAACAAATGCTTTAGCAAATTGTTCTTTTGAAGGCCACGGATATATAACGGCAGTTTTTAGTATTATAGTATCTGAGTACATTACTTGAATCAAAGAATATTTGTTGGAGGTTAATGTATCTGGAATAATAAAGGTGTTTTTTTTGTAGCCAATGCTGCTAAAAGAAATAGAGTCTCCTTTGCTAGCAACAAATGAAAAGTAGCCAAAATAATCAGATGTCGTTCCTCTCTTTGTTTCCTTGTCAATAATCGTACAGAAGGGTACTGGTTGAAGACTATCTTCTGAAACTACAATTCCACTAAATTGTATAAAAGATTCGTTATCCTGAGCGTTTATTGTGAGATTATAAACAATTAAAAATAACAATGGTAATAATCTAATTAGTTTCAAAAAATAAAGATTAAAAGATTTTCAATGTAAAAATACTCAATTGCTAAACTTAAAAAAGTTTTACGGAGATAATTACATTAAGCTGAAACATTAGAAGCTAAATAATAGAGAGCCAGTTATTATTCCAATTGAAATTGTAATTAGATTTTTAATTTTTTTGTTTGAATGGTGATGGTCTTCAAAAATTAATAATGTTGTTATATGTAAAAGCATACCTGAAGAAATAGCTAAAAACTTGATTGACCAATCGTTAAAAAAAGAAAATTTAAGAAGTTCTTCTCCTAATATTGCTCCAAGAGGGGCCGTAGCAGCAAAAATAAATAACAGACCATATTTTTTAATTTTATTTAAACCATAACTATTTAAGAAAAATATTAAAACTGCTGCAATTGGAAGCTTGTGAATTAATATCATTAATAAATATATCCATGAAAAGTTATTGATGTATTCTATGTTGTTGTTATGCAAATTGTGATTATGATGAAGGTGTTCAATTGTATTTACAGGTAGACCTTCAATAAATGAATGTATGGATAGGCCAATGAAAATTACAAGAAGTTGATGATTTGTTATTTTTCCATGAACATGAATATGTCCATGCTCTATCCCTTTAGAAAGTAATTCTAATAAAATTTGAATTAAAAATCCAGCAAGTATATAATATCCAATTTCAATATTATTATTAGAAAATATTTCAGGAAGTATGTGTATGCAAATTAATGTAAGAACAATGGAAACGGAATAAGAAATTATGAACTCTTTNAGTTTCTCTATCCTTCTTTTAAATATTTCAGAAATAAAGCCAGCTAAAATCACACTTGTGAATAAAATAATTAACATCATTTTCAAATCTTTTTAGCCCATATAATTAATCTCTCACTACTGTCATTATAGGAATCAAGATGGTAGTTACCAAAAGATGAAATTAATTTAAAACCTGTTTTATTTAGCATTTCAATAAACTTTTCAATTTCAAAAAGTTGAACCCTTTCTTGGTATTGAATTCTGTTATTGTTGTCTAATATGCTAATGTTTTTTATTACAAATTCGTCCTGAATATATTTGCTAATATTAAATACTATATCATCAATAACTTTTACTTCTTCTCTAACTAGCTCTTTTTTAATTTTTTTTGGATTNAGAAAATCAATCAATAAATATCCATCTTTTAATAAATGTTTATTGCAGCAATTTAATACCCTTATATTGTCAGAAGTTTTTTCAAAATATCCAAAACTTGTAAATAAGTTAAAAATATATCTATATTCTTTTCCTAAGTTAAAATCTCTCATATCGCCTATATGGAAATTTAAGTTGGTTTTATGATTTTCCCTAGCACTTTTTATGCTTTCAACTGAAAGATCAAGACCATCCACATTTGAAAAGTATTCACTTAGTTTAATTGCGTGTCTTCCTTTTCCACAACCAAGGTCTAAAAGACTTTTTGAGTAATCTAGTTCTAATTGAGAAATAATATTGTCAATAAATAAATCAGCTTCTGTTTTACTTCTGTTTTTGTATAATATATGGTAGTACTTTGAATTAAACCAAGACTTAAACCAATCAACGTTTTTGTCCATTTTAAAAAACTATATTTTCTAACATGCCAAAATTATATTTATTTCTTTTTAATGATTTAAAAATTATGCATTAAAATTCAAGTATTTGTTTTATTTTTGCATTCTAATTATGGCAGTAGACACTTTTGATCTTTATAATTTAATGGAGCGAGATAAAATTTTGCTTGCATTTAAGGGTTCAATTACTTCTGAGTTATTGACTTCTGTATTTCAGATTATGGAGTCTAAAATGGAAGATTTACAGGATACTCCCAAAATTAGAAAAAGAGTGTTCAATGTTCTTGTTGAATGTTTGCAGAATTTATATCATCATATTGATGATTTTGAGGTTCATGGTTCTCCAGAACAATTATCTCAAAGAAAATCTGCTATTTTTAGCATAAGTAGAACTGAAGAATTTTATAATATTGTTACTGGAAACTTTATCTACCCTGAAAATGTAGAAGATATTTCTGAAAAGATAGACCATATTAATTCTCTTAATAAAGATGAATTAAAAAAGTTTTATAAAGAAACTTTAAATAATGGAACTATGAGTGAGAAAGGTGGTGGAGGTTTAGGTCTTATAGATATTGCTCGTAGATCAGGAGAAAAATTACAGTACAAAATTAGAGAAATTGATAAAGATTATTCATTTTTCACATTAACAGTTAAAATATCAAAAAAATAATATCATGGAGGATTTAAAATTAGAAGGGTCAGCAAAAACCCCATTTGTCGAATTTAGCTCAAACGGTGAATTGTTATTAAAAGGTAGATCAATCCCTGAAAATTCAATTGAATTTTACAAGCCACTTATTGAATGGATTGATGGTTACAGTCAATCTGTAAATGAAAATACAGTATTAAGTGTTCAATTAGAATACTTTAACACTAGTTCCTCAAAATGCATTTTAGACGTTTTTAAAAAATTAGAAACTCTTTCTGGTTCTAATGTTTCAGTGAAATGGTATTATGAAGAAGATGATGAAGATATGTTAGAAGCAGGTGAGGATTATGAAGCTATTATTGATTTAGATTTTGAAATGATTGAAGTAGAAGAGATTTAATCTATTCTAATTTATTAAATTTAAGGTTGTCTTTTAGACAGCCTTTTTTTTTGCTTATGAATAATATTGTAATTTCTTTAGATGGACACTCAGGATGTGGTAAAAGTACATTAGCAAAGTTAATAGCAGAAAACCTGAAATACGTGTATATCGACACTGGTGCTATGTATAGAGCAGTTACTTTATTTTTCATGAATTATGATTTGATTGATAATAACAATAAATTAAAAAATGGATATGAAGATTTTTTAAATAAAGTAATTATTGATTTTTCTAATGCTGATGAAAATGGTAAAAGTTGGGTGAGGTTAAATGGTCAAATTGTCGAAAAAGAAATTAGATCATTGGAAGTTTCAAATATGGTAAGTCATGTAAGTCAAAGTTCTTTAGTTAGAGAGAAAATGGTTCAATTACAAAAGTCTTATGGTCACACTGAAAATTTGGTTATGGATGGNAGAGATATTGGATCTGTTGTTTTCCCTAATGCTCAAATTAAATTTTGGGTTACTGCATCAGCTGAAAAGAGAGCGGAAAGAAGGTATTTAGAATTTATGTTAAAAGGAATTAAAATTTCTTTTGAAGAGGTAAGAGATAATATTGTTTTAAGGGATCAACAAGATGAAAATAGGGATATAAGCCCACTTGTGAAGCCAGAAAATGCTATAACAATTGATAATACAGATCTTAGTATTAATGAAACCTTTGATAAAGCTCTAAATCATATTAATAAATACAAGGATTCTCTATCATGAGAAGATATCTTTTTGAAATTTCTTTTAATGGAGCTGAGTATCATGGATGGCAAATTCAAGATAATGCAANTACAGTTCAACAAGTTATACAAGAAAGTNTAAGTACTTTNNTTGATGATTTAGTTAATATTGTTGGTTGTGGTAGAACTGATACAGGAGTTCATGCTAAGCAATTTTTTTTTCATGTTGATCTTCCAGAAATCAAGGATATAATAAAGTTTGTTTATCACCTAAATCAGATCTTACCTCAAGATATTTCTGTTTTGAATTGTAAGTCAGTAAACTCTGATTTTCATGCAAGATTTAGCGCTGTAAGTAGAACTTATAAGTATTATGTTATTCAGCATAAGGATCCTTTTTTTCAATCTACTAGTAAGTATATAAGTNATGATTTAGATGTTGAAATAATGAATATTTGTTGTCAAAAGCTACTTAAATATAAAGATTTCACTTCATTTAGTAAGGTTCATACTGATGTCAATAATTTTAATTGTGATATTTTAAGNGCATCTTGGAATAAAGAAAATAACCATTTAATATTTACCATTAAAGCTAATAGATTTTTAAGAAATATGGTTAGAGCTGTTGTTGGCACAATGTTACTTGCTGGAAAAAACAAGATAGATGTAAATAGATTTTGTGAAATTATTGAAGAGAAAAATAGATCTTCTGCAGGTTCTTCAGTATTGGCTAAGGGTCTTTTTTTGACTAATGTAGAATATCCTGACTATGAGTAGTTTAAAAGAAAAAACATGGAATACTCAGCTTTTTAAAAGAATTTTAAGCATTTCNAAGCCCCATATTAAGTTGTTAATATATGGCGTTTTAATNACTATTATTCTTGCTTTTTTATCTCCACTAAGACCCTTNATAATNGGAAAGCTTATTGGAGAATATGTTAGAATAGGAGATGAGAAGTCTCTTTTTTTAGGTACTATTTTAGTAATTNCTTTATTAATAATTGAATCTATTTTATTAGTGTTAATATCTTATTTATCTAGTGTTTTNGGACAAAGAGTTGTAAAGGATTTAAGAGATAATTTATTTAGACATATAACTAGGTTAAAGCTCAAGTATTTTGACCAACATCCTATTGGTATGTTAGTAACTAGATCTGTAAGTGATATGGAGACAATTTCTGATATATTTTCTCAAGGAATTTTAGTGATTCTTGGAGATTTATTAAAGTTGTCAGGGGTTCTTATTTTTATGTTTTATATTAATTGGAGATTAACATTAATTGTTCTTATTCCAATTCCTTTATTAATTATAAGTTCTAATATTTTCAAAAAGGTAATTAAATCCTCTTTTCAGGAAGTTAGAAAACAAATATCTAGTTTAAATTCTTTTGTTCAAGAACATATAACCGGAATGAATATTGTTCAAATATTTTCCAGGGAGGGTGTTGAAGCAAAAAAATTTAGTAAGATTAATCTAGCTCATAAAAAAGCACATATAAAAAGTATAATGGCTTATTCTATCTTTTTTCCAGTAGTGGAAATTTTAAGTGCATTGTCTATTGCTCTATTAGTGATATATTCAATTTGGTCTATTTCTTATGGTCAAGTTGATTATGGAGTTGTAACAACCCAAATGCTTTCATTTATTTTATATGTCCATATGTTATTTAGGCCAATAAGGATGTTAGCTGATAGGTTTAATACTCTTCAAATGGGAATGGTTGGTTCTTCAAGAGTTTTTGAGTTAATGGATAATAAAGAGTTTATTGTTCAGGATAATGATATTAAATTAAATAGTTTTAATGGAAACATAAAATTTAATGATGTTCATTTTTCTTATGATGAAAAAGTATCCGTTTTCAATGGGTTAACTTTTGAAGTGAAAGCTGGAGAGACTATAGCTGTAGTTGGTCCAACAGGAGCAGGGAAAACATCCTTAATTAATTTAATTTCAAGGTTTTATGAATTTCAAAAGGGGGATATTACCTTAGACGGGGTTAGTATCAGAAATTTAAATTTAGAAGAACTTAGAGTTAATTTAGCGGTTGTTTTGCAAGATGTATTTTTATATAATACTACTATTTTTGAAAATATTACATTAGGCAATAAATCTATTTCAAGAGAAAAGGTAATTCAATCTGCTAAAAAAGTTGGGATTCATGAGTTTATATCACAACTTCCTAATAGTTATGATTTTGAAGTTAAAGAAAGGGGGGGAGTACTTTCTGCTGGACAGAGACAATTGATTTCTTTTTTAAGGGCTTTTGTGTATGACCCTCAACTACTGGTTTTAGATGAAGCCACATCATCAATTGATACAGCTTCAGAAGAGCTTATTCAGTTAGCTACTAAAGAAATTACAAAAGGGAGAACATCTTTAATTATTGCTCATCGATTATCTACGATTAAGAAAGCAGATTGTATTTTAGTTATGGATAATGGTAAAATTGTAGAAAAAGGGACTCATTTAGATCTTTTAAAAAGGAAAGGTTACTACTTTGACCTGTATGAAAACCAATTTATTTCTAAAGAGATGTCTTAGTTTAATTACTAATATGCTTTAATAGATAATCTTTTGTATGAGATTTTTTATTACTGTTTATAAAGTTGTCAAGTGTTCCTTCAAAAACAACATTTCCTCCTTTTTCTCCACCTTCAGGACCCAAATCAATAATCCAGTCAGCAATTTTAATTATATCAAGATGATGTTCAATAATAATTACATGATGTCCCATTTCTACAAGGTCCTGTAAGGCTTTAATAAGTTTTTTTACATCATGAAAATGAAGTCCAGTAGTTGGTTCATCGAAAATAAATAGCTTCCTATTTTTAGATTTGCTATTAGATAAAAAAGATGCTAGCTTAATTCTTTGGGCTTCTCCTCCGCTAAGGGTGTTAGACGATTGTCCAAGCTTTATGTATTCCAAGCCAACTTCTTTAAGTGCTTCTATTTTGCTTTTAATTTTTTGACAAATTGTATCTTTTTCATCAAAGAAAGTAATACTTTCTTCAATGGTCATATTTAAAATGTCATCAATACTTTTGTTTTTGAATTTTACTTCAAGAATTTCTTCTTTAAATCTTTGTCCATTGCATTCGTCACATTTTAAGTGAACATCTGCCATGAATTGCATCTTAATTGTAAGTTGACCCTCTCCTTGGCATTTTTCACATCTTCCTCCATCCACATTAAAACTAAAGTGTCCAGGTTTAAATCCATTTACTTTAGCATGTTTTTGTTTAGAAAAAAGTTGTCTAATTTCATCATATCCTTTTATGTATGTTATCGGGTTAGATCTAGAACTTTTCCCAATAGGGTTTTGGTTTATAAATTCAATGTCATCAATTAGATTATAATCCACTTTAATTTCCTTACAGTTTGTCGGTTTGTGTAATCCGTTTGTAAAGTATCTTTCCATATGTTGACCAAGAATATCTCCAATAAGGGTGGATTTTCCACTTCCACTAACTCCAGTAATTACTGATATTTGGTTGAGAGGTATTTTAACTGAAATATTTTTAAGATTATGTAGATAAGCCTCTTTTATTTCAATAAAGTCTTTAGCTATTCTTCTTTGTTCTGGTATTTCAATTTGTAAATTNCCAGTAAGATACTTTGCAGTTAAACTTTTTTTATGATGAATTAGTTTATGGTGATTTCCTTGAAAAACAATTTCTCCACCGTGAACTCCNGCTAATGGACCTATATCAATAATTTCATCNGCAGATCGCATTATTTCTTCATCGTGTTCAACAACAATTACTGAATTTCCGATATCTCTTAATTTCTTTAATACNGTAATCAATTGTTTGTTGTCTTTTGGATGAAGCCCAATAGAAGGTTCATCTAATATATACATTGATCCGATAAGAGAACTACCAATTGATGTGGCTAAATTAATTCTTTGTGATTCTCCACCTGATAAGCTGTTTGAATTCCTGTTTAGTGTTAAATATCCAAGTCCAACATCATTTAGGTAGCTAAGTCTAGAACAAATCTCATTAGTTAATCTTTTGGCAATTTGTTGGTCTGATTCGTTAAGTTCAATAGAATTGAAAAAATCAGAACATTCTTTAATACTCATTTTATTTATTTCACTTATAGAAACGTTATTTATCTTAACATAGTTTGCGTCAGCTCTTAATCTATTTCCATTGCATGCATCGCAGGTGGTTCTTCCTCTATACCTGGAAAGCATTACTCTATATTGTATTTTATAAGATTTTTTTTCTAAATATTTAAAGAATTCATTAATTCCTTTAAAAAACTGATTGCCGNTCCATAAGATATCTATTTCATCTTTAGAAAGGTTTTTATAAGGTTCATGAATAGGGAAATCAAAATGATGAGCATTATTNATAAGTTCATTTTTCCATACACTCATTTTCTCTCCTTTCCAACAGCTAATAGCGTCTTCATATATGCTGTAATTTGGATTAGGNATTACAAGAGTTGGATCAATTCCAATTATTTTACCAAATCCTTCACATTTTTTGCATGCACCATATGGGTTGTTGAATGAAAAGAAATCTAAGCTTGGTTCTTCAAATAAAACACCATCTTTTTTAAAAAGGTTATTGAAGTTTTTAGTTTCTATTTTTTCTTTTAAAAAAGCTGTTATTTCACAATTTCCTTTTCCTTCATGAAAGGCTAATTCCAATGAATCTAAAATTCTGGATTGGTTTTCACTATTGTTATCATTAACAACTCTATCAATAATAAGTTGAATTGGACTTTTAATTTGTTTATCATCTAATTCTATTATTTTATTATTAGACCATATTTTATTAAATCCCTGTTGCAAATAAAGTTTTATTTGATCTTCAATAGATCTACCTTTTGGCGGTTCTAATGGACATGTAATAAGTATCTTGGTTTTAGGAGGTAATTTTAAAATCCAATTTAACACACTTTCTGGGTGGTCTTTACTAACTTCTTTATTGCTTATAGGGGAAATAGTTTTTCCAATTCTTGCAAAAAGAAGTTTAAGATAGTCATGAATTTCTGTGGTAGTTCCAACGGTACTTCGTGGATTGGAAGAGTTTACTTTTTGTTCAATAGCAATTGCAGGAGAAATTCCTTTAATATCATCTATGTCAGGTTTTTCTATTCTTCCTAGAAATAGTCTTGCATATGAACTAAGACTTTCTATATATCTTCTGTGTCCCTCTGCATATAATGTGTCAAATGCAAGAGATGACTTTCCAGATCCNGAAACACCAGTGATTACGGTTAGTTTGTTTCTTTTAATAGAGACATTAATGTTTTTTAAATTGTGAACTCTCGCACCAATTATTTGAATTTTATTTTTATTGTTATCACTCATCTCTAGATATAGAATTTGCTAAATTAATAGAATAGTTTTCAGTTCTTCAAATTGTTTCTTATATTTACAATGTAATTTAAAAACATCGCCTATATAAAATTTCTACTCTTTTAATTTTTTACAACTAAATAATCAGTAGGAATTATGTATTCAGATAAAAGCGATGAGTTTCTCATTAATCAGTTTAGATCAGGAAATAATCAGTGTTTTGATGTTCTTTTAAGTAAGTATCAACAGAGGGTTTTTTCATATATTATTAAAATGGTTAAAGACCAGGATTTAGCTAATGATATTTTTCAGGAAGTATTTATTAAAGTTATTACTAGTTTGAAAAAAGATAATTATTCTCATGAGGGTAAATTACTTTCTTGGATATTAAGAATTGCTCATAATCAGGTTATTGACCATTTTAGGAAGGATGCTAAGATGCCAATTGTAGGAAGATCTTCTAATTTAAGTGAAGAGTTTGATATTTTTGACTTACTTCATTTGGAAGAACTCTCTCAAGAAGATATTCTTGTTAATAAGCAAATTATGAGTGATGTCCGTTGTCTGATTAAAGAACTCCCTGAAGATCAAATGGAAGTGGTTAAAATGCGTTATTTTCAACAAATGAGTTTTAAAGATATAGCAGATAAAACAGGAGTAAGCATAAATACCTCATTAGGAAGAATGAGGTATGCTCTAATTAATTTGAGAAAATTAATCACAGAAAAAAAGTTAATTTTAACTAATTCCTAGATTAATACAATAAAGTAATTCTATAAGCGTTATAGGTTTAAATAATTTAATAACGCCTATGGTATGAACAATACAAAAAAAACTCTAGATCCAAAAAAAACAACTCCTAATTCTGAAATTATTAAATCTTTAAAGTCATTTGCAAGATCTTATGAATCTTCTTTTTCAAAAAGATTAAATAATAATATGGAATGGGTAGTTAACTAAGATTTAAAATAATCAGATACAATCAAATCTTTTGTTTTGTGTCCCCAAGAGTAGAATCCTTCGCCGGATTTTACGCCTAGTTTACCTGCTGTAACCATGTTTACTAATAGTGGACATGGAGCATACTTTGAGTCTCCAAATCCATCTTGTAATACTTTTAAAATTGCAAGACATACGTCAAGCCCAATAAAATCAGCTAATTGAAGTGGTCCCATAGGATGTGCCATTCCAAGCTTCATAACAGTGTCAATTTCTTCAACACCAGCAACTCCTTCATGTAATGTAATAATAGCTTCATTAATCATTGGCATTAAAATTTTATTGGCTACAAATCCTGGAAAATCATTTACTTCNACAGGAATTTTGCCAATATTTTTAGAAAGATCCATTATAGTATTTAATGTAGAAGNTGAAGTAGAATATCCTTTGATTACTTCTACTAATTTCATAACTGGAACAGGATTCATAAAGTGCATTCCTATTACATTTTCAGGTCTACTAGTTTGAGCTGCAATTTTAGTTATTGATATAGAAGAAGTATTAGTTGCAAGAATACAGTCTTTAGGNGAGTGCATATCCATTTCTTTGAAAATAGTTGATTTAATATCAANATTTTCAGTGGCTGCTTCTACAATTAGATTAGCATTTNTCACACCTTTTTTTAGATCAGTTACAGTATTTAATCTGTTTAAAGTGTTTGCTTTGTCAGCTTCTGAAATCTTTTCTTTGCTAACCATTCTGTCTAAATTTTTACTAATTGTTGCAATTGCTTTATCAAGAGCATTTTGTGATACGTCAATTAAATTGACTTGGTGTCCATTTTGGGCAAATACATGAGCAATACCATTTCCCATAGTTCCTGCTCCAATAACTGATATNTTTTTCATACTAAAATTTTGGACAAATATAGAACTAGTTTTTAATCTATTTCCCAGAACCTTTTAAGATAATTATAATTGTATAAAACAAAATTTTAAAATCTAGAATTAAAGACATGTTTTCTACATATAATAAGTCAAATTTTAGTCTTGAAATCATCTGATCAACATTTTCAGCATAGCCATATTTTACCTGTCCCCAGCTAGTAATACCAGGTTTGACTTTTTTTATGTGTTTGTAGTGAGGAGCTTTTTCTATAATTTTTTCNATGTAAAATTGTCTTTCTGGTCTAGGGCCAATAATAGCCATATCTCCTTTAAGGACATTAAAGAATTGAGGAGTTTCATCTAATCTTGATTTCCTCATGAATTTCCCAATTGGGGTAATTCTTTTATCAGTAGCACTAGAAAGTTGAGGTCCATCTTTTTCCGAATCTACATACATTGACCTGAATTTATATATATTAAAAGGAATCCCATTAAGCCCGATTCTTTCTTGTTTATATATAATTGGTCCTTTTGATCCAAATTTTATTAAAATTCCAATTAACATGTAAAAAGGAAATAAGGTAATTATTGCAAAAGATGAAAAAATTAAATCAAAAAATCTTTTGACTGTTTTTTGCCAACTTGGCATTATTTCA
>PBJU01000035.1 GCA_002721285.1 Crocinitomicaceae bacterium | reverse complement strand
CTTCCAGTCCCACTCGGGCACGTCGACGCCCTCCTCCTCGGCGGGCTCGGCCACCTTGGTCTTGTACACGAGCGCGGCCATCTTGTACAGCGCCAGCTCGCTCATCTGGCTCATGTTCTTGGCGATGAAGTCGATCACGGGCTGGATCTTGCTCGGCAGCGCGCAGCCGACGCACGTGACGCCCGTGATCGGGAAGGCGCGCTCGTGCCGCCGGCGCACGACGCTCGAGGTGACCGACACGCCGTCGTCGCTCGCCTCCGACGCGCACGCAACGCGACCCGCGGCGGTCGCGCCGCCAAAGGCCGCGCCCGCCATGTCGAGGCTGGCCGAGCTGCAGAGGCCGTCGTCGTCGTCCTCGTCCGCATCCTCCTCGTCGTCGTCGTACTCGCGCGGCCGCTTGCTGCGCTTCTTGCTTTTCTTTTTCTCGCGGCCGGGGCGGCGGTCCCTGTCCTTGTCGTTGTCGCCGCGCACGCTCGCCGTGCTCGAGCCCCCGTCCAGGTCGCCGCGCCCGCGGATCTCGAGCTCCATCATCGAGATGGGCCCAAAGACCTTCTCGGGCCGGTTGTTCTTGTTGGCCGCGCCCGCGCCGCGGCCGGCGCCGGCCGCCGCGGCCCACACGGGGTGCTGCGGCACGCCCGCCGCCTGCGGCATCTGGCCGGCGGCCACGGCCTCGCCCTGCGCGTCGGGGGGGACGGAGCCGTCGTCGCTGTCGGACATTGGGGCCGTTCCTCACTCACGCGCATGCAAATTGGAATATAAACACACCGCTTAGCGACGGGTAACGCAGTTCACTTGATCATAACGGGTGGTAACGACACACCCGACGCCCGCTCGCGCGGCTCGTCGTTCCTCCAGCTCTCGTTGGGCTCGGTGCGGAGGCACGGCAGCAGGCAGCAGCACCAGTAGGCGAGGTAGTTGCGCGAGTCGTCGCGCCCGTACGGGACGTACCTTTGGGACCGGTAGTAGACGCAGGTGAGGAAGCACAGGAAGACGACGAGCGCCACCACGAAGAAGATCCACGCGGCGGTCAGCAGCTCCGTCTCGGGCGGCGGCGGCGGCGGCGGGGGCGAAGGGTGGGTGCCCGAGGCGCCCATCCACGGCACCATGGGCGGCGGCGGCGGGTAGTGGCAGTCGGCGTCGCAGCTCGTGGTGGGGTGCAGGTCGCAGCTGAGCGTCCACTGCCCGCGGTCGTCCTGCTGGTCGCACTCGCGGTCGTGCCCCTCGTCGCACGACTCCTTGCACGGCTCGTTGTTGTCGGCGAGCCGGCGGGCGAGCGGCGACTCCGTCTCGAGCGCGCGCTCCAGCGAGAAGCCCAGCACGCACGCGAGCAGGTACATCGCGCGCGCCTCCCCTACCCTGGCGGCGCCCCGTGGGGGGATATCAGAAGCGGCTGTCGTGGTGCGCGTACACGATGCCGGGCGGCAGCTGCGTGATGCCGAGGATGCGCACCGGCGTGAGCGCGAGCGACGCAAAGTAGAAGCACAGAAGGATGAAGGTCACGGCGACGCAGCCCTGGCAGAGCGTGGACAGGCACGAGAGCCCGCATTGCGCGGCGCACGACTTCTTGCCCATCGCGCTTGCGGCGCCCCTAACTGTACGCCTGGAAACCTCGCTAAATAGTTTTACCAAATAGCGCACCAATTAATAGGCGCGGGCCGCCTGTGAGTAGGGAGACAGCGCCATGGCGCAGAGCGGCGGCAAGGGCGGTGGTGGAGGCCTCAGTCAGGCCGAGGTCAAGTACCTCGCCGACAAGGTCTCCTTCCTCGACAAGAGCGTGGAGAAGCTCAACAAGCTTGGGGATGCCGTCGAGAGCCGCATGGGCGGGGCCATCTCCGCGGCGGGCTTCGGCCGGTCCGCCAAGAAGTTCCAGGCCGCCGTGCGCCAGGCCACGATGGGCATCGTGCAGGCGTGGTCGCAGCTGTACCTTTTTGTGCTCGTGCTGCTGCTGCTCTTCATCCTGCACCAGCTCTTTGTGTGGATCGACGAGGATCCCGACGTCGCCTTCGAGCGCGCGGCGCTGCTCTTCGACTACACCGAGGTCGCGTGGGACATGACGCGCATCCTGTGGAACGGCGGCGTGGACGTCTTTAACGCGGGCGTCATCCCCATCTGGAACACGGCCACGTACTACCTGATCGANCCCACGGTCACGCTCGCGCTCGAGGTCTTCTCGCTCATCTTCATGCAGCAGCACTGGGAAGGCATCATGACCGAGGAGGACTTTCCGTACAACGGNCTCGACTGCACGGCGAGCGCGGAATCGGCGGCGTGGTGCGGCCGGTACAGCTTCTACAAGGCGGAGCTCCAGGCGCCGGAGCGCGCGCCCGCCTTCTCGGACGAGAGCCAGACGTTCGTGCGGCGCATGATGCTCGAGGTGCCCGACAACCGCACGTTCACGTTTGGGCTGGCGACCGCGCGGCGGCTGCAGGAGCAGAGCGGCGGCGGCTTCTCGGCGCCCACCTTCCCNACGACGGCGCTCACGTCNGCGCTCAACGAGCTCGCCGTCTTTGCCATCACCATGTTCCCCTCGCTGCTCGACGTGGTCTTCGGCGTGCTNGGCGACATCATCAAGACGAGCTTCTCGGTGCTCATGGACGCCTTCTTCCAGATCATGAAGTCGATCATGATGGTGCTGAAAATGTTGGTNAAATCTGGGATGTTGACGACCGTCGTGACCATTGGCGTGGACTTTGCGATCATCTTCCTCACCGAGATCGCGCTGCCTATGCTCTTTGCGGCCATTGACATGCTCATGTGCGCGCTCGACTACTTCAAGCCGAGCGGCTGGAACGACCAGCTCGAGTGCGTGGAGGAGACGTGCTTTAAGGGACCNGACGCCGTCACCGACCTGCTCGCCTTCTTCTCGCTGCCCATCCTCATCGGCCGCTTCACGGCCATCATGGACGCGACGCTCAACTCGCGCACGGGCAAGCGTTTCTTCAAGGCGCCCAAGAAGAGCTCGTTCACCAGCGCGGGGCGCACCAAGGACCCGATCTCGGGCCGCGTGGTGGACAACAACGAGCCCGAGAGCGCGACCATGGGCAACCCCATGTACGAGTTCGACTTTGCGGGTGCGTGGGACGACTTCATGGGCACGGCCTCCGCCGACGAGTGCGCCAAGTGCTTCGTGTGCAAGGTGCCCGAGCTGCGCATCCTGTGGTGGTTCGTGGCCTCGATCGGCTCGCTCGTCTCGCCGTCNAACTTTGCGCAGTACGCGGGCAACGTCACCGACAACTGCCAGGACAACGGCACCTGGTACATCAACGCGTGCGGCCCCCATGGCACCGAGCTGCTGCCGTACGGCCAGTGGAAGCAGGGCGGCTACACCGCGGGCATCGCGCAGATCGACACCAACATCTTCGACTCGTACGCGGCGAACATCATCGACCTGAACGAGCGCATCGGCGCNGGGCGCGACCCCTTCTTTGCGCAGTACGTGCAGGCGGCGCACCAGTGGCAGTCGGTCGACCCCTCCAACATGGAGGAGCGCGCGCTCGCCTTCATCTACCACAGCTGTCGCAACATGCGCCACGAGGCCGAGGAGAACGGGCTCACGTACGACCAGCCCCAGAAGTACCAGGACCTGGCCGCCAACTCGGTCGCGCGCACCTCGGCGCAGTTCATGTACGACACGTGCCGCCGCTTCAAGTACGAGATCTTCACGCCCGGCGGCCGCTTCCTGCACAACGTGGCCTACCAGTTCAAGGCGTGCGGCGCGGACNNGGTGTGGTGCAAGAAGGAGAAGATCAAGTGCCTGAACACGTGCGGCGGCTCCGACGGCGCCGAATACAAGCACGACTTTGCCACCATCGTGAGCAGCACCGAGCTGAGCCACTTCGTGCTCGGCGACGGCTTCGACGCGCAGGCGGCCGCCGACTGCACCGTGCGCCAGTTCACCTTCAAGGTGCCCATCTTCCGCGGCGGCGACTCGTTCGCCACCTTTGCGGCGCGCCAGCGCGTGCGCTCCGGCATGACGGCGATCAGCACGCAGTTCTGCAACGACAACGCCGCCAGCTGCGGCGTCATCCAGAACGTGCTCGAGAAGGCGCCCGGGCTCGTCTTNGTCAACGGCGCCTTCCGGCACAAGTACTCGCTCGTGCCGCCCTCGCCGCCGCCCTNGCCCCNCGCCGCCGCCGCGNCTCTTNNANTACGCGCCGCNNCCGCCCTCGCCGCCGCCGCCGCCNGGCACGCCGCCNCCNTANTNNNCNGACGCNGAGNCNTGCNTGCCNNTNCCNCGGCTCACCGACTACGGNCTGGACATCACNACCGANGCCGTCGACGGCGCNNAGANCGAGGAGCGCGCGAGCTGCCTCTTCGCGCGGCGCGTGCTGGACGAGAAGCGCCGCGCGAGCGCGTGCTTCGCGCACATCGCCTACCCGTTCCCGCCGCCGCCGCCCGTGCGCATCGCGCACGACACAGCGGGCGCGTCCAGCCTGTGGCGACAGCGCGAGCGCCTTGGCGACCTGGAGGCGTACGAGGCGCCGCGCAAGACCGACCGCGCGCAGTGGGAGGCGGACACCGCGACCGCGCTCGAGCAGACCGACGCGATGATCGACGCGCTCGGCGAGAACAACCCGATCCTGCGCGACCTGCTCGCGACCGCCAAGCAGGAGATCTACGCCGCGGCCACCGACAACGCCGCGCCCAGGGCCACCGCAACCAGCTCCACGCCTGACGAAGTCGTCGCAGCCACCAGCGCCAGCGCCAGCGCCGCGAGCGGCACGAGCACATCAACCACTCCAAACTACGGCCGCCGGCTGATGCAGCGCCGCGAGTACAACGTGCGCATGACGGACGAGCTGATCACGGCCGAGATCATGGAGTTCTACGGCAAGGGCGGCATCCCGGGCGTGACCCAGGCGTCGTGCGAGGCGCTGTGCGAGGCGACGGCGCAGCTGGACGCCGCGCACCCGGACGCCATCTGCAAGGCGTTCGCCTTCAAGCGCGCCGCGCCCTTCTCGTACGTCGACAAGACGGGCTGGTGCTACCTGCTCAAGAGCGCGGGCGCGTGCAAGATCGAGGACTTTGGCGTGGAGCTGTACACCCGGCAGATTGAGTCGGAGCGCCAGTGCTCCGCGAGCGCGCCCGGGCTTGACAACCCCTTGTGCGTGGGGCTTCCCAGCACGCGCGATGACGCGCGGCTGATCACGCACGCCGACGCGGCCGCGATGGCCGCGCAGCTGCCCGACATGAACTACCCGGCGCCCGGCGCGGGCGGGCTGCCGCTGCCGCGCACGGTCGTGGAGGCCATGTCCATGATGGCCTTTGCGCGCCAGCAGGGCGTCGTGGCCTTCTGGGGCGCGAGCCCCAACACTCAAGCAGGCGACGTGCACATGCACTGGCCGACCGAGGACGCGAGCACGCTCATCTACCGCAAGGGCGAGAACCGGTGCATCCTCATCGCCTCGGGCTTGGGCCCGCGCGCGCACATGTACGCGCACCTCAAGCCGTGCGACTCCAAGCAGGCCTCNGGCCTGCTCACGGTGGCGGCGGCNGCCGCGCCGCCGCCGCCNCCGGGCGNGCAGGTNCCGCANTTNTACGACCCGGTNCGCGCGCCGCCGCCGCCGCCCGGCATCAAGCGCGCGGCGCTTGAGGTGTACGTGCGCAAGGAGGTGCGCCCGCGCGTGGTGGCCATCTGCGAGGGCGGGCTCGAGGGCGTGCAGCACCGCGAGATTTGCATGGCCGTCGCCGAGAGCCTCGGCAAGTACCAGCCGATCACGGGCTACGGCATGGTCGCGCCCTTTTGCGAGCGGGTCTGCTGGCACTCGTGCAACGGCGAGTCGCACGCGGGCGGCCAGGACGACGGCTTCACCGAGTGCCCGAGCGAGACGTGCGCGCAGGACTCGTGCCTCGACTTTCTGCTGCGCGAGTGCCCGCCCGCGCTGCACGACGCCATCCAAAACTTGTACGATTCAAAGTGCGCGCTCACGCCGCCCTCGCCGCCGCAGCCACCGTACCCGCCCGCGCCTTCGCCCCAGGGGGCGTGGGACCCCTCGCCGCCGCGCCCGCCGCCGCCGCCGCCGCCNCCCGCGCCCTACTACCAGCAGCGCGGGNGCGACACCGAGACGGACTACGACCCCGACTGCGAGCTCGTCTCGTACGCCACGTGCCGCGGCATCGTCGCCGACTACGCCAAGCAGTTCGGCACGGCCGACGTGCTGCGCGTCTCGTTTGCGCCGTGCGAGGGCCTCGACCTCGACGACGGCTGCTTCCGCGGCTGCTCCTACGGCGGCGCCAACGGCGGCCTCTTCCACGACCTGCTGCCCGACATGCTCGCCGAGTTCAACGTGTCCAACCCGCGCCGGTGCAAGTTTTCGGAGCTGCCGTACTGCGCGTGCGCCAACAAGCCCACCGTCTACCACACCTTCCCGCCGCCGCCGCCCCTCACGTACACCGAGGGCTACCACGCGTACCCGGCGTACACGGAGGGCGAGCACGTCATCGGCGGCGGCGCCGAGGGCGCCTTCGACCCTGAGCAGGGCCAGGCGTCGGCGCTGGTCAAGCGCATGACCAACGTGCACACGATCGACCTCGCGCTGCGCTCGAGCCACCGCACGCTTCAATGCCCGGGCGAGAACGACGGCGAGCAGGCGTGCGCGCGCAACTGCGCCGCCGAGCACCTGACGCAGCTGCGCGCCTTCACGGTCACGGGCGCGGTCGAGTCGCCCTCGCTGCCTCCGAGCGCGCCCGACCTGTCGNCGCCCTCGCCGCCGCCGCTGCCGCCGTACATTCCTTTTACCGAGTGCCAGACCACGTGCCAGGGCGTGGCTGCCGGCGACACCAAGTGCCGCGACGGCGGCTACGGCTCGTGGCTGCCCACGGTGTGCCCGTACGCGACCCAGTGCGCTCAGTGCGGCTTCCGCGAGAACACGCGCGCGATCGTGCAGGACGACACGTGCGCCACGGCCAACAACGGCGTGTGCGAGGACGGCGGCTTCGGCTCCGAGACCTTTTTCGACGACCCGCTCTACCTGGGCGTTGGCCAGACCACCAGCTGCGCCCTGGGCACCGACGCGACCGACTGCGCGGCCTACGGCCCGCGCACGGCGCAGGAGATCACCACCGAGGCGTTCCAGGGCCTCACCAACAAGACCAGCCCGGCGCCGCCGCCGCCGCAGCCGCAGGAGCCGCCGCTGCCGCCGCCGCCGCCCTTTGCCTTTGAGGGCAGCCTGGACACCTGCGGCGCGCTCTTCTACCCGGACCCGGCCTTGCCCGGCGCGTGGCTCTTTGACTGCGCGGGCACGCCCAGCGAGATCGCCGCCAAGCGTGCGGGCACGTACCTGGATCATTCGGGCGAGCCGGTGAAGCTGTGCGCCACCGAGGCGCCCGAAGGCATCGTGCACCTCTGCTCCGACGGCGGCTTCGACGCCATCGCCATCAAGTGGTCCCAGGGCTACCTGAGCACCGACCCGACCGCGACGGAGTTCGCGTGCGACTACGGCACGTCCACCAAATACTGCAACCCGCGCACGCAGGACGCCACCACCGACATCCACTGCGTGCGCAACGGCAACGACCCGAGCGGCTCGTGCCGCGACGCGTGCTGGGTCGACACCGACGGCAACGTGTACCACACCGACGAGGAGTTCGACGCGCGCACTGTGGCCAACGGCGGCACCATCGCCGTCGACACGCGGTGCCACGACGGCGGGCCCAACTCCGTGTCCAACCGGTGCGGCTTCGGCACCATGGGCACGCGGTGCGGCCCAGCGCGCACCGTTGCGTACTGCACGCCCGCGACCATTGCGAGGGGCGATTGCAACGCCTACAACGGTCGCCGGCTCTCGGCGTCCAACACCGTCAACTTCCCCAGCCCGCCGCCGCCGCCGCCGCGCGAGGTCGGCGCGCCCACATCGGCGCCGCCGCCCGCGCCGCCGCCCTCGCCCTCGCCCTTTCCGCCCTCGCCGCCGCCGCCCCCGCCGCCGCCGCCGCCGCCGCCGCGCCTTGACTTCGAGGCGTGCACGTGCTCGTGCTTCACCGAGGACTCGAACAGGAACGAGGGCACAAGCATGTCGGGCTGGAGCGACATCGCNNTGCGCGCGCGCGCCACGACCGTNATCCCGTCGGCGGTCATGTACAAGGCGCACACCGTGCTCNCGCGCGGGCGCNNCACGCTNGAGAAGGGCTACCTGTGGATCAAGGGCAAGNACNANGGCGTNATCCGGTACGTGGANGCGCCNGCGTACANCGCGCACGCGGCGCACNTGGCCTCNGGCTGGCAGCAGGACNACNNCAAGGCNGCCTCNATGNTGCTGGGCGTCGTACGACCTGCCNGCGTACATGGGCCACANGCCGTACTTNTGGCCNAGCAGCGCGTNNGGNTNNGAGANCNTGCCCGACTCNNTCNAGGGCACNGAGGCCATNGCCTTCTGGCGCGACATCTGCGCGTCGCTGTGCTTCCGGCACCACGACGACGACGTGGAGATGATGCAGGTCGACCTGCGCCCNGGGCTGTACGAGGGCTACCAGACCAACGTGCGCCCGTCGCGGTGCGACTGCTACGCGTACGACGACCTGGCCAAGCTCAACGCCACGGGCGACGCCACCGCCGAGCCCGAGGTCTCGCACGAGGCGCCCAACGACCTCGCAATGGCGCGCTTCCTCTCGACCGCCAGCCTGGTCAACAACTACGTGGGCGTCGTGCCCGGCATCGACGAGGGCCTGCGGTATCGGCGGTTCATCAACACGTACGCCGTGCACCGCGACGCGTGGGACGAGTTTTTTGTGGTGGAGGAGCAGTCGACCGTCTTCTACAAGCTCGCGCTCGAGCCGGGGTACCACTTTGACGGCGGCGAGGGTGCAGGCGAGCACTACCGGGTGGCGAGCGGCGTGGCCGAGGTGGGCGCGTGCATGCGCGAGTGCGCGCTGGACTACGACCAACGGATGGACTTTGCGACGATGGTCTTCATCGAGGGCGAGACGGGTCCCAACTGCTGGTGCATCGCCAAGGACCTGCTCCTGCCCGAGTCCGACCACCTGATCGTGCACGACCCCAGCGAGGACGGGAAGAAGATCAAGGTGTACCGCACCAAGCTGTGCGTGGGCGTGGCGGGCGGTTCCGAGCGCAGCGTCGTGTACCGCAAGGGCGTTAAGGGCACCAACGCCGTGTGCCACGGCATGCCCGTTGGCGCGGGCATGATCCTCGCCAACGGCTCGATGTTCCTGAGCCGCGACCAGGCCGACGACACGCGCCCCGTCGACGTGCAGTGCAAGTCGGCGTGCGACGCCAACCCGGACTGCGCGATGGCGCACTCCTTCGTCGAGACCTTCTCGGTGCAGCAGATGGCGCACGCGCTGCCGCCGCCGCCCGACCCGCCCGCGCCGCCCCTGCCGCCGCCNCCNCGNGTNCCNCCNCTNCCNCCNATGCCGCCCGCGCCGCCGCCCGACGGCATCGTCGGCCTGCGCACGTGGTCGCCCGCCACGTACAACTCGGCGCCCGAGGGGTCCGACGACGCCTCCAACGCCCTCTTCTACCTGTACTGCGGCTTCGGCCCCGCGTGCGACGGCGGCGAGACCGGCTTCCGCGCGCCCTTCCACAAGTCGATCTCGCAGCTCTCCATCCTCACCACGGCGCGCAACATGATCGACCAGGGCACGTACCGCTCGAGCGCGTGCCCGTACGAGTGCACGCGCAAGCTCACGCGCCACGAGGTGGTCAAGAGCAACGAGGACAACCTGCTCTCGGGGCTTGGGCTGCTCGGCGAGGGCTTTGTGTACCCGGGGCACACCGACTCGGACAAGGGCTTCTCGCGGTTTGCGGGCTCCGGGAGCACCGCGGGTCAGCTGCACGCGCTGCACATGAGCCACAACGTGACGCTGGAGCAGTGCGACGACATCGTGCACCGGCACCAGCTGCTCGCGCCGCATGGCGTGTGGCTCGTGAACCGGGACCATGAGGACGCCTTCACGTCGGCGGAGCGGCTGGGCGACTGTGGCCTCTTCCTGGGCGCGCGCTCGTCCGTGGACGCCGACCTCTGGCGCGCCTTCTACCGATACGCCCGCCTGGTGCTCCGCCTGGGGCACGTGGACGTGTGGATCGACGACGACATCGTGGACGCGATCGTGCACTCGTCGACCGAGAAGGTGTGCAACCCCTCCACGTCCAGGGTGTGCGTCTGGTGGTCCGAGTTCGACCTCGACGAGGAGGAGTACAGCTGCCGGCCCAAGCGCGACGCGAGCAACATCGTGACACCCTCCATCCTGCTGGCAACGCTTGCCGAGAACAACGTGGCCTACCCGCCGCCCTCTCCGCCGCCGCCCGAGCCTCCCAGGTCGCCGCCGCCGCCCACGCCGCCGCCGGGCGCCATCCGCTGCGAGCTCTCGGCCATTGCCAGCACGCACGGGTACAAGGTTCCCGCGTACGACACGGTCCTGAACCGCATGGTCCCGGTGCAGCAGAAGTGCTGGCGCTGGGATCCGGGCAACGACTGGCCGCCGTTTGTGGCGCACCGCGACCTGTACGTGCCGCGCGACCGGTGCTCGGGCGCGCGCTCGCGCGACGTGCAGTGGGACGGCGGCTTCAAGCAGTCGCTGATGGCCCCGGGCGCCTTTGATCCCCTCTACCAGAACAACGACGACTGCCCGTACAAGGCGCGCGTGTACCCCGACCTGGACGAGCACGTGCGCATCCGCGACCACATCGACGACGGCGCCGAGTGCAGCGACGGCGGCGACGGCACGCAGACGCCCGCGCAAAACGACGCGTCCAACTGCGACTTGGGGACCAACCTGCAGAGCTGCGGCGTGCGCAAGAACCTGGTCGTCTTCGGGTTTGCCTTCTTGCAACCGTTCAAGAAGTTCGACCCTCCGGCGGCCGACGCCTCCGCGACGCCGCCGATCCCAGCAACCAGCACAAACGTGGGGCCCGCCTTTTACGAGATCGCGCAGAAGTCAGACGGCTCCTACTCGGGCATCGGGAGGATCGACCCGCACTGGTGCATCCTCAAGGCCACCAACAAGTGGGGCCAACCTGCTGGGCGCGCCGGGTCGGACTGCCGGGACGGCGGGCCGGGGTCCACCGGCAGCGAGTGCTACTACGGCACCGACCACGCGTGCGGCAAGCGGCGCTTTGCGTTTCTGCTCGAGGACGCGGGCCCGGACGTGCCGGACGACAGCTGCGCCACGTCCGCAAACTCCATCTGCGAGGATGGGCTCATGTGGAGCGCGTTTGCGCCGGGAAAGAACCCGTGCGCGCCGAACACCGACGTGTCCGACTGCGGCTGGCGCCCGCCCAAGCGGCCGGTGCGCGTCGGCGAGGTGGCCGAGTCGGAAACGTGCGAGGCGCCAGCGTACGCGTTCAACCCCACGACCGACGTCACCGCCGGGACGTTCACGCCGGGCAACCCCAGATACGAGCACATTGCCCTGTGTGCCGACTTCAGCGACGACCTGCTACACAACCAGGACCTCCAGCTGCGACCGGGTTCCACCAGCGACAAGGGTGGCGAGCAGTGCGGCCGAGGCACGCAGACGGCCACGTGCCGAAAGGCGGCCGAGACGCAGGTCTCCCTCCGGCTCAGCGCCGTGAACAGCGCGCGCGGACTGATCAACGAGAACGACGCCTACTCATCCACCTTCCAAGACGACGCCAACGGCACGCTCGCGTACAACAACCACCGGTACCACGAGAAGGCCACGTACATCAACCCCAATCTCGCGGGCCAGGGCCTGTGCGTGTCGCCCAACAACATGCTGCACGACGCAAGCGGCCGCTTGGTGCGCCCGCGCATGTACCACGACACGCGCAGCGACCCGGTCAAGGGCGACCTGGTGGACGAGTACACGGTTTGGTTTGCCCAAGGCACTGGCGGAAGCGTCGTGGAGGCGTACGAGGACAACCTGCGCCTGTGGCACAGCCTGCCGGCATCAAAGGGCGGCGTGTGCAGCGACGGCGGCGAGGGGTCGGTCCGCGTGCCGATGCAGTTTGGCGCCTCCATAGTACCGGCGTCGCTCGTCGGGGCCGACTCCACCACCAAGTTCTTCTACGACTTTGCGTGCCCGTACGGCACGCAGCCGGAGGCGTGCCCCCCGCGCGACGGGGTGCAGAAGTACCAGGAGATCCAGGACGAGCTCGAGCAGCCAAGCGGCCCCGTCTTTGCCAACTGCTTCGACGAGGACGTGCCCGACTTCGAGTGCTGCCACGCGGAGACCGAGTTCCGCATCCACGGCGGGCCGGGCACGCTCGGCCAGACGGACCACGAGAAGCTGGAGTACTGCGCGTACGAGTACAGCAGCACGAGCGGCCTCATCATGAACCCCGGCGGCGGCGCCGGCGACGAGAACGCGTTGGTGCGGACGTACGTCTACACTTCGGCCGCGGTGGTGCGACGTCCCAGGTACGCGCTTGGCGCCGGCAATGCCCAGGCCGGAGCGACGCTCGTGCGCGCCCTCGTGGATCCGGTGGAGGATTGGAACAACGGCTGCACGTATTGCGAGGTGAGGCCGGGGGGCAGAGAACCGTACGACTGGAACGACTACCTCTGCAGCGGCAATGGCTGCCACAGCCANACGCGCAGCCACGAGGTGTTCTACGCGCCTGCCGGATACTACACCAACATACCGCTCGAGACGTGCTTGGCGCTGTGCGACGACGAGTCGAACCTCTACGTCTGGCAGTCCGGGAACGTCGGGGTCAGCGCGTACGAAGACCAGGTGGGCGCGCAGCAGTGCGAGACCGTCCAGTACCACGCAGAATCGGGGTCTTGCTGGCTGCTCAACAACGCGATCAACTCGCAAGCCGAGGAGGACTCCACGGCGGAGGGGATGATGACCTACACCAAGCAGACCGACCAGCTGCTCGCGGATCAGGAGGGCGAGGAGGAGGACGCCGCGGCCGCTTTGAACTACACGTCGTGCCCGCTGCACTACACGAGCTACCACCACACGCCCACGGGCTGCAAGGCCTTCTGCCGCGCGGCCTTCCAGCGCGACGGCGACGACAACACGTGCATGCCCGGCAAGCCCGAGTGCGCGAACTGGCTGGACGCCAACGCCTTCCCCGCGGAGCAGTACGTCACCGTCAACGCCGAGTGCATCTGCGGCGCCAAGCTCGAGGAGTACCAGGACGCGGGCAAGTACGTGCACACGGGCACGATCCTGTCGCGCGAGAGCAGGCGTGAGCGCGCGCTGCACGAGGACGACGGCGTTGACGACGGCCGGTGGGAGTGGCCCGACCCCGTGCCGCAGGGCATCGACCAGTTCCACGGCGCGCACTTTGACACGCCCGACACGTGCCTCGCCGAGATCATGAGCTTCCGCACCGACCTGCTCAACAACACGCAGTGCGACAACTACCTCGACCTGGGCGCGCCGCCCATCGCCGAGTGGGCCCCCAAGGACCAGCACGGCGAGGTGGCGTGCACCCAAGACGGCACCACCGACGACCAGTGCTGCGTGGCGCACCGCGGCGAGACGCGCGCGAGCCACCTGTGGTACCAGAACGGCGACATGGAGACGGCGTCCGTGGCGCGCAGCTTTGGCAAGGCGCGGCTCATTGGGACAGCGGTGCACACGTCGGAAGTGGCCGCCGTGGGCAACTTTGACAACGACGACTTCCCGGACATCCTCATCGGCAATCGGCTCTACCTGAACCGGGGGTGGGTCAAGTACGAGGGCAAGTCCACCTGGTACGTCAACGGCGGCGCCCTCGCCAACCTGGGCGAGCCTGAGTGGGTGCCGCTGGACCAGTGCAAGGCCCTGTGCCGAGCCATGGTCGGGTGCAACGCCATCACCTGGCGCGTGTCTGGGCCCAAGTGGGACCAGTCCGGCTGCCACCTGCGCACCGTAGCCGAGCCCACCGATACATCGGGCTGGGCCGACGACGCCGACTACAACGTGTACGTCATGGAACCCGGGGGTGGGGAGTTTGAGTACACGCACGGCGTGCGTATCGGTTCCAGGGACTTTTCGCAGGTCTACGCGGGCGACATCGACGGCGTCGCGCCCGACGACGTGGTGGCCGTGTACGCGGACGGCGCGGTCGAGGTGTTTCTGACCAAGTACGCGCCCGACGAGCCGCTTCTTGCGGCGTCGGGCGGCGTCGGCTTCCACTCGCTCGGCGTCGTGCTCGGCGCGGGCCAGGCCGCCGTGACCACCGTCAACTTCCTCGGCACGCTGCACGGCTACGGCACCACGTGCCGCTCCAAGGACTTTGGGTGCACCTCGCCGGAGCGCGCCGTCTTCGTGGGCACGGCCGACACGGACGACTACATCTGGGTCAGCCCGCGCGTGCTCACGCGCAGCCCCACCGATCCCTCGCGCCGCCTCTACGAGGCGTACACCACCACGCCCACCATCACGCCCATTACCGTNATNACGCCGAACGTCACCAACGACGTGCAAGCGTCGGCAGCGGCGCCGCGTGCTTCAGGTGCCGCCATGACGATGCCCACCACAACGCTTGAAGCGTTTGAGCCCGCGGAGGCGCTTGAGGGATCGGGGTGCTACGCCAGCTACGGTTCAAGGTGCCGCACCGACTACATGGCGTACCGAGGCGTATGCAGCGAGCCCCTCGACCCACAAAAGATCTGCCCCATTGACTACCCCACCTGCGTGGGCTCCGTCTACCACTGCGCTGGTCTCATCTGCAAGGCAACTGACGGCGTGTGCACCACCCAGCAACCGGTGCTGAGCATCGCGTTCACGCCGCTCGCCAACACGCGCCACCGCACGCTCTCGTCGGCGGTCTTCTTCACCGACATCAAGAAGCAGCACCAGGCGCTGCTCATCGGCACGGGTCGCGAGTCGCCCAATGCGCTCGCCTACCTGGGGTTCCCGGGCTTCACCGAGCGCTACGTGGGCCAAGGCGAGACCTACGCGGAGACGGTCGCCGTGGCGGCCATGCGGCTGGACCGGCCAGAGGAGGGCGACGACAAGGTCGTNGGCGTCAACCTCTTCTGCTTTGCCAACCGGGGCGCCAAGAACGCGTGCGCGCGCATGGACGTCGATCCGGACCTCGACCGTTCCAACAAGGCGGTGGGCGACCTGCAACGGAGCAAGGCAAAGGACCCCTCGCCCCCGCCGGCGCCGCCGATCCCGCCCAACCCTCGCCCTCCGCCAAGGCCGCCGCCGCCAAGGCCGCCACCGCCCCCACCGCCGTCGCCGCCCCCCTGCGGCGGCTCCAGCTACGCGCTCTCGGTGGGTTCGGGCTCGCGCAAATCCAAGGACGCCGATTGCCGCACCAAGTTCAGCACCGGGCAGCACGGCGCCAACACCGGCGACCTCGCGCGCATCATGAGCAGCGACGAGCAGTCACAGGTCGAGACGTTCTTGAACGCCAAAATCGCGGACGGCACCCTGAGCAGCACCGACTGCTTGTGGATTGGGGCCGGGCGAACGGTTCCGATGGTTACGGGTGCGCGATGGTACAAGGAGTGCGAAAGCACGTGGCACTGGGGCGACTACGTCGACGCGCAAGGCGCCACGGTCAGCGTGCACGGGACCCAGAGGCCATGGGGAACGTACCACGGCAANCGCTACGCCGGCCTCGACATCGGGTTCAGTTACACAAACTGGAAGAGCGGCCACGGCGCCATACCAAGCCCGTGCGCGGGCACCTACAACGAAGGCCCGACCGACGGCAAACCAGCGGCGGTGATCTGCTTGAGCGACATGAAGTGGCAAGCGCGAGCTCCGAGCGAGAATCACGGCGCCTTGTGCATGGAGAGTTGCGTGAGCGACGTGTACGACTGCACCCAAGATTGCCACCCCGACGCGTGCAATTGCGACGACACGTGCGACAGGAGCAGCCTCGCAGGCATGACCGTCCCCACCTTTTGCAACAACAACGGCCTCTTNTCAAACTCCGGCCGGCGCTTGGGCGAGGAGGCCAACGAAACCAGCATCGAGTCGACCATCCCGCACGAGGCGCCGCCCGAGGCGCGGCGCCTGGCCGACGACGACGACGAGTTTGTGTGCAAGTACACCGACCCCGTCCTGGTGCGGGCGCCCAACGGCAACGCCGATTGGGGAACGTACACCACGAGCCTGGTGCTCGTCCACGCGCTGCACCCTCTGCCGTTCGCCAGTGGCAGCAGGGTCACGTCCGGCGGCGCCGCGGGGGTCGCGGAGTGCCAGGCGCAGTGCGACCAGACCGCCGGGTGCAAGCACATCTTGGCCATCCACTCGTGCACCGAGGCGAGCGATCTCGTCTGCTACATGTTCTGGACGACCGACACCGCGCAAACGGCCGAGGGCGGCGTCGCAGTGAGCAACTTCAAAACCGACTTGGGGTGCACGTTCTCCGCTGCAGCGGCCTATGCCGAGCTATACAATCGCGACTGCACCAACCGGCCNGGCGGCGGCCTGAGCCAGATGTTCGAGTTTGGGTCCGAGCACGAGCACACCTCGGGGATCACGATCGCCTACCTGGATTCGGACGACTACCCGGAGGTCCTCACCAGCTCCGAGCGCGACTACGTTCGCGTCTACCGCGGCACCAAGGCCGCGCTCAAAGACGGCGACTACTCGAGCAGCATGCCCGAGACGATGTTCGACTACCTCGACGCCTCACGGGGTCCCTCCCCGCCGCCCGCGCCGCCCACGCCGCCGCCCGAGCCGTCGCCGCCGCCCCCGCCGCCGCCGCCCTC
>PBJU01000034.1 GCA_002721285.1 Crocinitomicaceae bacterium | reverse complement strand
TCCATTTAGATACTTGCTTTACCCCGGTAAGTTATTTTGGACAGAACAAGGTTATAGATTTAGCTGGAGAGTTATGTTAATTGAAAAAGCAGGTTACGCTCAATTTTATATTCATGAATCTGAAAAAGATAGAAAAAAACTTATTGAAAATCATGACTACTTAACTCCCCAACAAGAAAAAATGATGGCTACCCAACCTGATATGATTCTTCAATATGCACACCACATTAGTAAAATATACAAAGATTCTATTTTGACTCTTTCTAATGGAAAAGAAATAAAATTCGGACCTAATCCGAAAGTAACAGCAGATATTAAAGTAGCATTATTTAATAAAGGAAGCCGATCATTTATTGATGAGAAAGTGAATTTAAGTGAACAAAAAAGAGGATTTTTACATAAAAAATGGATTTTACCCTATGAGAACTAAAGTTATAATTATTCTTCTTCTATTTGCATTCAAAGGATTTTCACAAAAGGGAAAAATATCTGGAAATATTGTTGATGAAAAAAATCAAGCAATCCCATTTACAATAGTGTATATCAAAAACCTAAACAAAGTTATCTATTGTAATTCTGAAGGGTTTTTCTCTACTCCTAAACTTAATTATGGTAAGTACATATTAGAATTTCAATCACTTGGCTTCATTAGTTCCATTGACACAATAAATCTTAACCAAACTCTTTTTAAAATAGATAAAAAGACTTTAAAGGAAACTAACTATGATTTAGATGAATTTGAAGTTGTTGAAGAAAATGAATTTAACATAAGAAAATTAAGGGCTATTGAAGGTGTTATGATAACTCAAGGTAAAAAATCAGAAGCTATTAATGTTGAAAAAATGGATGCCAACAAGGCAACTAATCTAAGTAGACAAATTTTTGCTAAAATACCTGGACTAAACATATGGGAAAGCGACGGTGCAGGAATCCAAATTGGACTTGGAGGAAGGGGACTTAACCCAAGTAGAAATTCAAATTTCAATACAAGACAAAATGGATATGATATAAGTGCAGATGCACTTGGATACCCTGAAAGCTACTATACTCCTCCGTCTGAAGCTGTGGATGAAATACAACTTATTAGAGGAGCAGCATCCTTACAATTTGGACCTCAATTTGGAGGACTTATCAATTTTAAGCTCAAAGGTCCAAACCCGAACAAATCTCTTGAATTAACAGCTAGACACACCGTTGGCTCTTTTGGTCTTAATAATTCATTTCTAAGTATTGGTGGAACAAAATCTAAATGGAGCTATTACGGATATGCTAACTATAAATTTGGTAAAGATTGGAGACCTAACTCTGAATTTGAAGTAATCCATGGACATATCAATATCAAAAATCAAATAAATGAAAAAACATCTTTAGGTTTTGAGTTTACTAAAATGTATTACCTAGCTAAACAACCTGGCGGATT
The DNA here is from genome assembly GCA_002721285.1 of Crocinitomicaceae bacterium. Next base: position 13,345 of record PBJU01000034.1, on the reverse strand, counting down.
AACAGATGATAATTTCTTCAGGTACCCAGACACCTCTGTAAGAAACAGAAATTGGTTTAAAGTAGATTGGAATTTAGCAAATTTAAACTTTGATTATGAAATAAATTCTAACACAAAGATTAACTCCAGACTTTTTGGGCTATTGGCATATAGAAAATCGCTTGGAAATTTAGATGATATAAATCGAATCGACAATCCAATAGAGAATAGAAACTTAATAGCTGGTAATTTTAGAAATATTGGAAACGAAACTAGACTAGTACATTTATATGAAATACTAGACAAACCACAAGCATTTGTGGTAGGTTTTAGACTATATAAAGGAGACAATAACACTAGACAAGGTGATGCAAACAATAGCAATAATCCAGACTTTTATTTTGTGGAAGATTCAGACTATACTGATTACCAATCACTGGATGAATCTGACTATTCTTTTCCGAGCTTTAATTCTTCTGTTTTTGCAGAACACATATTTAACTTATCCAACAAAATCAGTATTACTCCTGGATTTAGATATGAATATATTTCAACATCCTCATTAGGAACAACCAGACAAATAGTTGCAAATTTAGCAGGTGGTTTAGAATATGACACTACTATTAGCTATGAAGACAGAAATCGAAATAGAGATTTTATAATTGGCGGTATTGGCTTAAATTATAAGCTAGCTAAGGACATTGAAATATATGCCAATTTTTCTCAAAACTACAGAAGTATCAATTTTTCAGATATGCAGATTAAAAATCAAAACTTTAAAATAAACCCGAACCTTAAAGATGAAAGAGGATATAATGCTGACCTGGGAATAAGAGGAAATATTAAAAGTAAATTATATTTTGATGCATCTATTTACACCTTATTTTATAAAAATAGAATTGGATCCCAACTAAAAACTGACACTAATGAAAATCGAATACCTCAAACCATACAGTATAGAACTAATATTGCCCAGTCTAGAACAATTGGTTTTGAAATGATGGTGGAAGCAGACTGGATTCAAATACTTTCAAAACAGTCAAACGAAAATAAATTAACCACTTTTGTTAACTTTTCCTACAACGATGCTAACTACATAAATTCTGATATTACAGCTTATGAATATAAAAAAGTAGAGTTAGTTCCTCCAATTGTGCTAAGAACAGGGTTTTCTTTTTCAAAAAATATATACTCTATATCTTATCAATTTAGCTATACGGATACTCATTATTCTGATGCTACTAACGCTGGTGAAAATGGGGGAAAAGTGGAAAATGCTGCCATAGGAGTAATTAATTCTTACTTTACCATGGATCTTTCAGGAAAAGTAAAACTAAAAAGATTTCAATTAGAAGCAGGTATTAACAACCTTTCTAATGAAATTTACTTTACAAGAAGAGCAACAGGGTATCCTGGACCTGGAATTCTACCCTCTCCACCAAGAAATTATTATTTAGGATTGCAATATAAATTTTGATAAATATGTCCAAATTTTATATTTTATAAACTATAATAAGTTAACAATTTTTAAATAATATACCACTTTTGTGGTATTGACTGTGTACAACGAATTTAGGAGATTTGTTGTTTAGAATTAATCTAAATAAAATATGTTTTCTACTTCTTACAGTCCTAAAGAAATTACAAATCACAATAGAAATATTGAACACTTATTTTATAGATATAATATTTCTACAAGTTCTCAGAGTACAATTGAAGAAATATCAATAGAAAACGAACTAAATTCTGATTTCTTTCTAGATTTAGTTAGATGTTATAATGATTATGAGAATATTAAATCAATAGATTTTGTTTCTTACCGAATACCTGTTCTTATTGATTATTTAGAGAAATCTCACAAATATTATATCAACAAAAGATTACCAGAAATCGAGCAATGTCTTGACAAACTTATACAACAAGAATCCAACCCTTTAATATTTGTAGTTCTTAAGTTTTTTGAAGAATATAAAGTCGATCTAATTAATCATTTTAGTATTGAAGATAATTTAATATTTCCTTATTGTAAAAGCTTATTTAACTACTATTATTATAATTCCAAGAAAGATCTTGATTACATTCTTGACAATGGTAAAAAAGCAATTGAATTTATAAATGATCATCACCAAACAAAAGATGAATTAAAAAAAATTCAGGATATCATATTAAAATACAAAGCACCCAAGAAAAATTTATCCTTTTTTCAAATATTCATCCAACAGTTAAGTTTATTTCAACAAGATTTAAGAATTCATGCTGAAATAGAAGACAATATTCTAGAGAAAAAAGTGCGATCAATTAATAACTCATTAAATATTAAGTATGCATGACGATTGTCCAAATCCAGAAATAGTATTACACAAAAATAAAATTGGTTGTGTAATTCAATGTGCTCATTGTGGTGACCTACTTGTTAAAGTAGAAAACATACTTTATTCCTGCAATATGAAAAGTTATAACTCTCTTTTTAACATCATTAATTATGTTGAAAGCAATTTGGAAGATCATATGGTAGAAATAATGAAAGAAAAGTATGTCTTAATATGTACTCCTAATGACAATATCAACCTTAGTTTCTCTGTAGAAGATTTTGAGTTATTAGTTGAGCTTTTTGAGCAGTCTAAACATATGCTAGAAGTTAATGAACTTCTTAGCTAGTATATCAATACTTTAAGCGAGTTTTGTTCTGGATTTGAATGTTTTTTAAGTCTTTCTATATAGTCACCATTACAGTTTAAAAAAGGACCTATAAAATTATCTACTCTTTCCTTTAAAACTCCATTTACAATAATGGAATTATTTATAGTTTTTATTTGGCTTATTTGCTGATCTTCATTTTTCTTTAAGGATTGAGCAAACTTATAATTAACCTTATCCAAAGTGTTTTTCATGCCCTTTAAAGCAGCTTTAACCATNGGNACTAANGNTTGNTCAATNTCANNTGCNTTNTTNACTANATCANNTTCAATTTGATTTAACTGNTTTTTCTGANTANNTANNTCAATATTNGNATTGTNATNCTTTTGTAAAAAAAGTTTAATCAAATCATCTGTTTTTTTAATTAAATCATCATTAGAAAAACCCATTTTAAGCCATTTATCCATTTGTTTAGAATTAAGCCAAGNAAAATGATCTCTCAANACTATTACTGGAAAATTCAAANTAGAAAATTGAAATGCTTTTTTTAATTGTAACCAATAGGNAATTTCAGAAGGGCCTCCAACGTATATCAAGTTAGGTAAAATTGATTCTTGATACAAAGGCCTAAGAAGAACATTAGGACTGAATTTTTCAATCGATGAATTCAACTTTCCTAAAAGTTCCTTTTTAGTGAAAACACCTTTTCCAATTTTAAAGTTATCTCCATCAATAATTATTCTTTCCCTTTTATCATTANATAAATAAAATAAATTCAATTCTCTTGGATTAATCTTTGGCTCGTAACCAAGTTNAACAAGTTCTTTATTGGTTTGAACAACAGAANTATGGATGAATTGATGATTAATTTCAGATGAAAATGAATCAAAAAATANTTCCTTTAGACTTTTATCATCTGAATCAAAAACAATCAAATCCTCATTATTAAATACCTTACTAATCCAATATCTAGTAGATTGAGACCAAGTAGCTTTTTTTAATGCATTTGAAAAAATAGCTTCTAGTTCATTGTATCTATTATCATTTTTAAAAATTAATTGTAGATCCTGTAAAATAGGATCGAAAATAGAAGGTTTTAATTTCCCGACAGCAATAGAGTNTTNCCCTTCNACACTTAAATGNTTATTAAAAACATTTAAATGATTAATCTCTTTAAAATCATGATCTTCACTTGCCAACCAAAAAACAGGCAGAAAGTCATTTTTAGGAAATTTTTTCTTTAATTTTTTTGCTAAACATATAACCGAAACTATTTTATGGATAAAATATTGAGGGCCTCCAAACAAGCAAAGTTGATGACCTGTAGTAATGGTAAATACTCCTTCATTTTTTATCAATTCAATATTTTTAGATAAAGGCAAATCACATTCTTCATACTGTTTTGAAATAGCATTGTAAAGAATATTCCTAGTCTTAGAATCTAAATCCCTTTGTTTTAAAAAAGATTCATCAATAAAATCAACATTACTGCCACAATGAAAATCTTTNAGCCCCTGATCATTTTCAAACAAATCAACCAGTAATTTATTTTTATAAATATTATCTAACAGATCTATTTCAGNCATAAACAAATCATTTAAATACCAATATATTGATTTTTAACATCTAAGATAATTTAATAAAGAGATTTAAATGAAANGAATTATTTTCGCCTTTAAGTTATGTTTAAAATCTCCTCTAACAATATCCTTAAAACTATGGGGCCTGGAATCCTATTTGCAAGCACTGCAATAGGAGTATCACATTTAGTTCAAAGCACAAAAGCAGGCGCCTTGTTTGGATTCGGATTATTATGGGCAGTAATTTTAGCTAATGTATTAAAATATCCTTTTTTTGAATTTGGTTCTAGATATGCAAACTCCACAGGGACAAGTATTATAGATGGATATTTAAAAATTGGTAAATGGGCGCTTTGNAGCTATTTTATNATTACAATTGGCTCCATGTTCTTTGTTTGTGCTGCAGTTGGAAAAGTAACTACTGGATTTATGCAGAATCTATTTCATTTGAAAGAAATTGGATTTAACAATTTTACTTCTACTCTACTTGTCTTCTCTATATCAGGAGCAATTCTGATAATTGGAAAATTCAAAGCCCTTGATCAAATAATTAAAATAATTGGCATTGTACTTCTATTATCNACCCTAACTGCATTTATTATTTGTCTATACAATGGCCCTATTTCAAAAAGTAATATGTCATTAATTAATTTTCATGTAGGACCAGAAGCTATAGCTTTTATTATCCCCCTTATGGGTTGGATGCCCACAGCAGTAGATCTCAGCGCATGGAATAGTTTATGGACAATAGAGAAGATTAAAACTTCTGGATATCATCCAAAACTTAAAGAAACTCTTTTTGATTTTAACTTTGGATATATAATATCCGCTCTACTGTCCATATGCTTTGTTACCCTTGGTGCTTTTTTGATTTATGGGACTGATCAATCAATAGCAAAGCAAAGTGATTTATTTGCAAGCAATGTAGTAAGCCTTTATACTAAAATATTTGGTTCGTGGAGTTATGTTATTATAGCATCTTGTACATTTTCAATTATGTTTGGAACCTGTATCGCTGTTTTTGACGGGTATGGTCGTTCTCTTAAAAAAACTACTGAACTTATATTTTTTAAGCAAAAAGAGTACAAAGACAAAAAATTATATAGCATTGCAATAAGTATTCTAATTGCTGGCACTTTTTTAATAATTTGGAGNTATGAAAACAGTAATGATTTTGGGATTTTAGTNAATGTTGCTACTATAATTTCATTTTTAGTTGCTCCTATTGTTGCAGTTTATAATTTTATTCTTGTTAAAAAACATATTTCTAAAGAAGATCGCCCACCTTTGTGGCTTAATATTTTATCTGTTATAGGCATAATATATCTAATTAGTTTTTCAATATTTTATATAATCCGTATTTTTAAATAATTAAAACATGAAAAAATCAAAATTCATATTATTAATTTTAATTACAATCCTTCACTATGGGTATAATAGTCAAGTAGTTAAAAAGTCATTTACTAAACAATTTAAAAAGATTAATCTATCCCAAACTTCTGATGAATGGATGGTAAATGTTCAATCTATGGAAATGGCAGCTCCTGGTGGAGAAAGCTATACTAGTTTTCTATTAAATCAAAAAGAAAAAGTCTCTCAAAAATACCCTAGAAAAAAACATTATAGTAATATAAAAAGAAACAGTTTAGATTCAGCTATTATTATAGAAAATGGATTTGAAGGAAATTTATACAATAATAAAGTACCTAATGACAATACTATAGCTATTTCCAATGATGGAATTGTAGTAGAAGCCATAAACTCTTCTTATATAATATACGATACTNAAAATGATTCTCTACTTAAATCAGGAACTTTACATTCTATTTTAGTAGCTGAATTTTGGGATTTAAGATTTCTTTCAAAATATGACCCAAAAGTGATATATGACCCAATTGAAGATAGATTTATTTTNGTNTTCTTAGCAGGTAAAACNCCAGGNAGCAGCCATGTATGCGTAGCATTTACAGATTCAAGTGATCCNACTGGAGATTGGAATGTTTATGTTCTAATAGGAGATGCACTAAATACNGGACATTGGACAGATTATCCTGCTATTTCAATTACAGAAGATGATCTATTNATNACTGGTAANCTTCTTCTTAATGGAGTTAGTTGGCAACTTGGGTTTTATCAATCTATTATTTGGCAAGTGGATAAAAATAGTGGATATAATGGGAATGATAGTTTAACATTTAATNTATGGTCTGAATTTAAAGATGATTCTATTTATGTAAGAAATATTCATCCTGTAAGAGGTGCAAGAGAATTACAAGATNATAAACAATATTTCTTAAGCAATAAAAACTTTTCTTTAGAAAGTGACACGATGTATTTAATAAAAATTGAAAATAATACACTTTCTCCAAATGTGTCTTCATCTTTACAAAGATTNAGTCTTACTGATCATTATTTCTTTGCTCCTAATGGACAACAATATAATGGGCAAGAATTAGCAACCAACGACTCNAGAGTTCTAGGTGGAATTATTGATGAAGATTGGATACAATTTGTAAACCATTCAATGGATACTTCTTCAGGAACTTGTGGGATTTATCATGGAATAATTTATGACTACGATAGTGTTCAGCCATATGTAATGGGAACCATAATTTCAGATTCTGTTATTGATTATGGATATCCAAATATAGCCTCAACTGGAATTAACCCTAATGAATCAGAATGTATAATAGGTTTTAATTATTCATCNGTTAGTGACACCAATGGAGTAGCTTGTGTATATATGCAGAATAACCAATATAGTAACTTAACTAAGTTACATAAAGGAGAAAAAGCTATTGATGTATTAACTGGTAGCGTTGAAAGATGGGGAGATTATTCAGGAATACAAAGAAAATACGATGAACCATGTAGAGTTTGGATGTCTGGAATGTATGGAAAAAATATCGCCAATGGTAGTTGGATAAGTAGTGTTGCCGTATCAGATACTTGTAGAGTTGCTGACTCAAGCTCTTTAGCTTCCATTAATGATCAACCATCCTATCAACCTTCTTTGAAGGATATCAAGGTTTATCCAAATCCTACAATTGAACTTACCAATATTAATTTCAACTTAAAAAAGGATATTAATTTATCCATAGAGCTTTTTACTATCGAAGGAAGACTAATAAAAAAACTTTTCCATAGTTATACAAAAAAAGGGTTAAACAGACTGTCTTTTAATACTAGTCAATTGAATAATGGAATTTATAGTATAGTTTTTAAAGAGGNAAATAATATTCTTTTCTCAAAGAAATTAGTTAAACAATAGATTTTTTTAACTCTTTAAAATATGACATTGCATACTTTAATCTACTTCCGTACCAACTAAAGTATTCCCCATTTACTAGTATTACCTTTGACTTATTAATAGCAGAAGAAAACTTTTCTATGTGTTTATCAGAAAAAGGAAATGGTTCACTTGAAAGAAATACATAATCTGGATTTGCGATATTTATCTCTTCCATACTTATTTCTGGATATCTTTTGGAATANTTAGCAAAACAATTATCCCAACCATTTATCGATAACATATTATCAATGAAAGTATCACTATTAACACTCATTATTGGATTATCCCAAATTAGATAAGCAACTTTCTTTCTGTTTTTTTTTGGTGTTTTCAAATCTAAAAGAGAAGATTGAATATCATTTACTATCCCTTTAGAAATTGATTCAGAATTAGTAATCAAACCAATAGAATTAATCATTTCAATAGCTGAATCTAAATCTCTTACATCACTAATCCATACAGGAAAATCTTTCATTAATAATTCTAATTTCTCTTTTTGATTTTCTTCTTTATTTGCAATAATNAAATCTGGATTTAGGGATTTAATTTTGCTTAGATTAAAGTTTTTTGTACCACCAACAATAACCTTTTTACGTNTCCANTCTTTAGGGTGTACACAATAACTAGTAATTCCAATTACTTGGTCATCTAATTTAAGNTCCGATAAAAGTTCTGTTTGAGACGGCACTAAGGAAACTATCCTTTGAGGATTAGCTGAGATAAGCTCTATCTTTCTATTTAATTGATCAAAAACAACCAAATTATATTAATTGGTTTCTGTGTCCCAAATGTATTCTGAAGTTGCTCCACCATTTTTAAAATAACTTTCACCCCATTTGGATTTAACTTTCCTGTACTCATCTCCCTTATTTCCTCTAACTACAATTCTAAGAATAGTTACTTCTATAACTTGACCACTTGTGTTTTTACGTTCAAATAACTTTTCTGTTATGCCCTCAGGATAATCAACTGCTAATTGTTGCGTATTAACATCTGAATTTGCAGTAGCTTGCATAGACCTTGTTTTTTCTAACTGCTGCGCATTCATATAGTTACTTTTCTCATTTAGAGAGGAAATATCATTTTGATCACTCAAGTATTTTTCATTATATACCTCCTGCTCTGAAATATTCATGTTTCTAATAGCTTCTTGATCTTTGCCATTATCTTCCATTTCATCACTTACTCTTTCATTTACTAAATGAACATTATAAGATTTATCATCACTTTTATCACTCCATACAGATACTTTAGAAGATTCCTTTTCTAAAAACTTATCTATGTTAACAACATTTTCTTTTCTTGAGTCATCAGCATCAAGAGCAAAGTCATTTAATTTTGAAGTAAGTGATTCAGTGCCTTTAAATTGATCATAAGTACTATTGATACCTTTTAAATTTGAAACATTATTTTTTGACAGATAATCATCTTTATAATAATCAAAAGATGGTATTATCTTATCTGTTCTTGGATTATCAGAAAAATTAAAACTTTCCGATATCTTAGTTAATAATGCTTCATTAGATTTATAATTGGTGTAAGTAATATTTACATTATGTCCTAATTCTGTTTCGGTTACAATAGCAAGGTTTTCCTTGAAATTATTAACATCATCTAATAGTAAATTTCTATTTTGTTTTCTCTGTAAATTTTCTAAATCTACTTCATTATACATTCTTTCTTTATTGACCTGATTTTCATAAGTAGAAGAGTAACCTCTTTGGATCATATCCATATCCAATATCAATTTTTCATCAAAAAACTGCTCTGCAGAAGTATTGTTATTTTGTAATGTTTGATTTCTAATCAAAATTTTGTTTGCATCAGTAGTAATTAACCTACTAATATTTTCATTATTTCTTAGCGTTTTATCAATATTAAATAAATTTTCTTCAGACTGATTAAATGACTTTTCATCCTTATATTGGTCTATTAAAGGAATTATTCTCCATCTTGAGTCATCACTATTATCAAAACTCTTATCCAAATTTGTTGAAATGATATCAATTTGATTATTATGTGATAAAGTTAATTCTTCCTGTCTCCTGGAATTTTCAATAACAAAATTATCATGTAAGTCTTTATTGTCTTCTGCAGAATTTCCTCTGCTGTCTATATCATCTATTCTACCTTGATTCAAGATAGCATCAATTTGATCTTCATTGTATTTTCCAGTAACTTCTTCACCATATAAGGTACTATAATCATTTCTATTTACAGCATAATCATTTTTATTGCTCTTACTGTTTCCTTTATTATTTGCCTTTGCAGCATCAAGAAGCTTGTTGATTTCAACAATTTTTTCTTGTGGGAATTTAGCGTCTGGCTTAATTTTTAAAGATTGTTGAAATTTCTTAAGTGACAATCTATAGTTCTTAGCGCTGAAAGCTCTTTTACCTTCTTTAATCAGTAAACCAAATTCTTGTTGAGTCTTATCCTTATTCAACGCAATCATTTTTGCTTCTTCTACCTTTTTAATCTGAGCAGGAGGATAAGCATCATCAGGTTTAATTGACTGAGCCCTTCTATATAAATTAATTGCTTTATCAAATTTTTCATCCTTAAACATTTGATCTGCAACATCAATTATTTTATTGTATTGCTTCTCCACTTCAGCTACGGCTGATTCTTTCATCTTTTGATTAATAATATCTATTTGTTGCTGAGGATATTCTTCACTAGGTAATACTTTATTGGCCCTAAAGTATAAGTCTTTAGCACTATTCCAATCTTCGTTTGCTTTAGCGGCATCTGCTTTTTTGATTAATTGATTGTACTTATCCTGACTAGCTTTTAACCTTTCTTCATCCAATTTATTACTAGCCATTTCAATTAAAATTTGATCGATTTCAGATAATTTTTGAGAAGGATAATAATCAGCAGGGTTCATGTTTTTAGCTCTTGTGAAGAGTTCTTTGGCTTTATCGTAATTCTTTTCAGAGAATTTTGAATCTGCAGCAGCAATTAATTTATCGTATTGAACTTTAAATTCTGCATCAGTCTCATTTTTCATTTGATCATTAATGAAATTAATTTGTTCTTCAGGATATGGATTTGTAGGAATTACCGTATTTGCTTCTAAATAAAGCTTTTTAGCTTCCTCCCATTTTTTCCTGTCTCTAAATGCATCTGCATTAGAAATAATTTGATTATACTTTTCAATAGTTTCTTTTTCGGCATTCAACTCTTGTAAAACAACATCAATCTCAGCAATTTTTTTCTTTGGATAATATTCTGTTGGGTATAAGCTTAAAGCAGAGTTGTATTTTTCTTTTGACTCTATGTATTTTTTTTCTGCAAGTAATCTATCTGCTTCTCTTACAAAGTTATCGAAATCCGTTCTATTCTTTTGCTCATTTTGAGCATCATTACTGAGATCATTTAAAATATTATTAATTTCATTTATTCTATTATTAGGATATTCTCTGTCAAAAATATCTTTAGCTTGTTGATAGTGAACTAATGCCTGATTCCAATTTTCAGATTCGTATTCATTATCCGCTTGATTAATAAGAACCTTAAATTGATTTTCTTTTCCTTCTTCTTCTGATAATATCCTTTTAATTTCTCTTATTTTATCAAGAGGGTAAACTTCATTAGGTAAAATTTCATTTGCTTGATCATAAAAACTCATGGATTCACTGTAAGATTTTTCTGAAAACAACTTATCTGCTTTAGTGATAAAATCATCGTATTTAGTTCTAATATTTGCATTTTTATTAGCAAGAATTTTATTCTCTATCATTTCAATCTGCTCCTGTGGATAGGATTCCAAAGGTTTAATTACTAAAGCATTATGGTATATTTCCTTAGCTACTTCCCAATCTTGCTGGTCTCTTTTTGCATCAGCTTTAGAAATTAGAGAATTATAAGTACTATCTCTTTTCAGCTTAGAATTGAGTTGATCTACAAGCGTCTGCAAGTGAGTTAATTTTTGATCTACAATTACTCTATTAGGAAATAATCCTTTAGCCTCTAAATATTTAGATTTTGCATTATCATACTTCATAGATTCCAATAATTGATCCCCTTCTAATAAAAGTGCTTCAAATTGTTGGTTTTTTTGTTCATTCTCTCTTTTTAGATTTTCTTCTTCCAAAATCTTTTGACCAATTAAGGTAATTTGATCAGTAGGATATTTTTCATTTTCATAAACCAATAAGGCATCATTGTAATATTGTTTAGCTAATTTCCAATTTTGAACATTAAAAGCGGCATCAGCATTTTTAATACTTTCATCGTATCTATTTCTCTTATCCTTTTCAATAGATGCCAAATGTTGTAGTTTTGAATTGATATCATAAATCATTTGATCAGGGTAAGATTCGTCTTCTTTTAAAGACTTAGCCTTTGTATAACTTTCTTTAGCTTCTTCCCATTTTTCTTCTTTATACAGTTGATCAGCTTTAATGATTTCAGCATCATATTCTTTTTTTAGGTTTGCTAATCTTTCTTTTTCACCAGCAATTTCATTTAGCTTTTGATCAATTAAAGTAATTTGTTCCTTTGGATAAGATTCATCTGGTTTTAAGGCAGATGCTTGGGAATAAATGGTTTTTGCTTGCTCATAGTTGGTGTTACTAAACTGAGAATCTGCATTTTTTATAAGGTTATTATACTTTCTATCTAATTCTGCTTGAGCTTCTTGTTCATTTCTTAAAGATTCTGCTTTTTTAATTTGATTCTTTGGATATTCTTCAACAGGTTTTATTCTAAGAGCATTATTATAATTTGAAATGGCATCATCAAATTTATTTTCAGCAAGTAACCCATCTGCTTTTTTGATAAACTTATTATAATTTTCTTCATCCGCTTTCATATTAGCCAACATATTGTCTATTTCGCTAATTCTATCTTTTGGGCTTCTATCACTAGGATTTATATTAGCTGCTTCATTGTATAGCTTCTTTGCATTGTCCCAATCTTTTTCTTTATAAAACTTCTGGGCTTCATTCATTTTAGCTAAAAACTGTTTATTTACTTCTGCTTCTTCCAGCTCTAACCTTTTTCTTTCAACTTCTCTTAATTTATCATATGCTAATTGATTTCCAGGTAAAAGTTCTTTAGCTTGGTTATAAAAATCAGTAGCTCCATCAAAATTATTACTAGATAAGGCATTGTTACCCTTTAAAATGATAGCGTCGTATTGTTTTTGTAACTCTTTTTGATTCTTTTGAATATTAAGATTCTTTTTAGCATCATCTATTTTCTTGGATATTGCTTCATCCGTTTTAATTTTGATAGCTTCCTCATATTTTAAAATGGCCAACTCATAATTTTCTTTATTGTAGGCATTATTACCCTCAGTTACCATTTTTTTGAACTGAGCTTCCTTTTGTCTTGCTTGCTGTTCAATTTGTTTGATATATCTTTCAATTTCTTTTTTACGTTGTCCTAAATAGGCATAATCCCAGTCCAGCTTACCAGAATTTGGATCTATCCTTGCCTTACCAACAGGTTGATCTTCAACAATAGAATAATCCACATCAGGCTGCTGTTTAAACATACTTATACTTGGTTCTATAAAGGTACGTGGCTCCATATCTTCTTCGAAATATCCTTTTTTAGTATCTAGCACTAATGTTTTACTAACCAAACCATCTTTCTTAAAAACAAGCGTGTACTTATGACCAAAAGGGGCTTCTATGTCCGAGTATTTCCCAGAGGAACTAGTTACAGTTTCTTTAAAAGGCTTACCATCTTGGGTTATAACAACTTTAACACCTTGTAGTTTTTTACCAGAAATATCAGATACTTTTCCAGAAAAAATAAGCATAGGTTGGTCATCTTGAGCGTAAAAGGAAACACTCAATAACAGAAAAAATAATATGAAATACCTATTTATTTTAGACAAGAT
>PBJU01000033.1 GCA_002721285.1 Crocinitomicaceae bacterium | reverse complement strand
TGCTTCAAGAAAAAGAAAAGATAAAAAAATGTCAGATAAAATTTTTAATGAAATATTTGATGCCTATCAAAATCGTGGTTCTGCTATTAAAAAAAAAGAGGACACCCATAAAATGGCAGAGTCTAATAAAGCATTTGCGCATTTCAGGTGGTAAAAAATTATGTCTAGATCTCATACATTAGAAAAATACAGAAATATAGGTATTATGGCTCACATTGATGCTGGCAAGACAACTACTACGGAGAGAATCTTATATTATACTGGGAAAAGTCATAAAATAGGCGAGGTTCATGATGGTGCTGCCACAATGGATTGGATGGAGCAAGAGCAGGAAAGAGGTATTACAATTACTTCTGCAGCTACAACACTAAACTGGAATTATAGAAATCAGGATTACCATGTTAATATCATTGACACACCTGGTCACGTTGATTTTACAGTTGAGGTAAATCGTTCATTAAGAGTTCTTGATGGGTTGGTATTTTTATTTAGTGCTGTAGATGGTGTAGAGCCTCAATCTGAAACTAACTGGAGACTTGCCAATAATTATAATGTTCCAAGAATAGGATTTGTTAACAAAATGGATCGTCAAGGAGCTGATTTTTTAAATGTTTGCAAGCAAGTTAAAGAAATGTTAGGAAGTCATGCTTTACCTCTTCAAATTAATATTGGTGCTGAAGATGATTTCAAAGGAGTAGTAGATTTAATTAACTTTAAAGGAATTGTTTGGAATGAGGAAGATATGGGAATGACTTTCAAAGAAATTGAAATTCCTGAAGANATTATTGAAGANGCNAGAGCNTTAAGAGGTGANTTANTNGAAGCAGTNGCTGANTTTGATGATAACNTNNTAGAAAAATATTTTGAAGATGAAAATTCTCTNACTGAATCGGAGATTTTAGCTGCCCTNAGAGAAGCTACCATTGCTGGAAAAGTTGTTCCTATGATGTGTGGTTCTGCTTTTAAAAANAAGGGTGTACAAGCAATGTTAGATATGGTAATGGAAATTTTACCTTCTCCTTTAGATATTGAGGCTATCACTGGAACTAACCCTGATACTGGAGAAGAAGATAGCAGACAACCNTCAGTTAATGAGCCATTTAGTTCTTTGGCCTTCAAGATTGCTACTGATCCTTTTGTTGGAAGGCTTTGCTTCACAAGAGCATATTCTGGAAAACTTCAATCAGGATCTTATGTGTTTAATACTAGAACTGGTAANAAAGAAAGAATTTCAAGAATATTCCAGATGCATGCTAACAAACAAAATCAAATTCCATCTTTAGATGCAGGTGATATTGGAGCGTTAGTTGGTTTTAAGGATATTAAAACTGGAGATACTCTTTGTGATGAAAAGAAACATATTGTATTAGAATCAATGGATTTTCCAGATCCAGTTATTGGATTAGCTATCGAACCTAAAACTCAATCTGATGTAGATAAATTAGGTTTAGCTCTTTCAAAATTAGCTGAAGAAGATCCTACATTTCANGTTAAAACAGATGATGATTCTGGTCAAACAATAATTTCTGGAATGGGTGAGTTACACCTAGATATAATTATTGATAGATTAAGAAGAGAATTTAAGGTTGAGTGTAATCAAGGTGCTCCTCAAGTTGCATACAAAGAAGCAATTAGTACTGGTGCAGATCATAGAGAAGTATACAAAAAGCAATCAGGTGGTAGAGGTAAGTTCGCAGATATCGTATTTACTATTGAGCCAGGTGATGCCGAAAAGCCAGGTTTAATTTTCGAAAATAAAATTAAAGGTGGAAATATACCTAAGGAATATATCCCTTCTGTTGAAAAAGGATTTAAAGATGCCATGAACAATGGTATTTTAGCAGGGTATCCTGTTGATAATATGAAAGTTACATTAACTGATGGTTCATTCCATGCTGTTGATTCTGATTCACTATCATTTGAATTATGTGCTAAAATGGCATACAGATCTGCACTNCCAAAGTGTAATCCTGTTATTCTTGAGCCAATGATGAAAATTGAAGTAGTAACACCTGAAGACAATATGGGTGATGTTGTTGGAGATTTAAATAGAAGAAGAGGTTTAATTGAAGGAATGGATGATAGAGCTGGTTCTAANGTTGTTAAGGCTAAAGTTCCATTATCTGAAATGTTTGGTTATGTTACTCAATTAAGAACTATNACTTCAGGNAGNGCNACATCAAGNATGGAATTTTCTCATTACGCNGATGCTCCTAANAATATTTCTGAAGAAGTAATTGCAAAATCAAAAGGAGTTGTAACTGCATAATATTTTATAAGATGAACCAAAAAATAAGAATAAAATTAAAATCATACGATCACAACTTAGTTGATAAGTCAGCTGAAAAGATTGTTAAAACTGTTAAATCNACTGGAGCTGTAGTTAGTGGACCAATTCCATTACCTACTCATAAAAGAATTTANACAGTNTTAAGATCNCCTCACGTAAATAAAAAATCGAGAGAACAATTTCAGTTATGTGCTTATAAAAGATTAATGGATATTTATAGTTCTTCATCAAAGACTATAGATGCGTTAATGAAATTAGAATTACCAAGTGGGGTAGATGTAGAAATTAAAGTATAAATAAAATAATATAATACAATGGCTGGTATCATAGGAAAAAAAATAGGGATGACTAGCGTTTACAGTGCCGAGGGTAAAAATTTACCATGCACGATCATCGAAGCAGGACCATGTGTGGTCACGCAGATCAAAACGCAAGAAAAGGATGGTTACGAATCTGTTCAATTAGGATTTGAAGACAAAAAGGAGAAAAATACTCCNAAAGCCATGCTNGGTCACTTTGCAAAAGCAAAAACAAGCCCAAAAAGAAAAATTGTTGAGTTCAAAGGAATGNATGANGCAAATCTTGGAGATTCTATAACAGTAGAACAATTTGTAGAAGGTGAATTTGTTGATGTTGTTGGTACATCAAAAGGNAAAGGTTTTCAAGGGGTTGTTAAAAGACACGGATTTGGTGGTGTAGGTCAATCTACTCATGGTCANCATAACAGAATGAGAGCTCCTGGCTCAATTGGTGCTGCATCTTATCCAGCAAGAGTTTTTAAAGGAATGAAAATGGGTGGAAGAACTGGTGGTGATAGAGTTAAGTCAATCAATCTACAAGTTTTGAAAGTAATACCTGAAAAGAATTTATTAATAGTTAAAGGATCAGTACCAGGTTCAAAAGGTTCTTACTTAATCGTTGAGAAATAATGGAATTAAAAGTCATAAATAAAGAAGGAAAAGCTACTACTAAGAAGGTTACTTTATCTACTAGTATATTTGGTGTTGAGCCAAATGATCATGCTATCTACCTTGATGTAAAGCAATATTTAGCTAACCAAAGGCAAGGTACNCATCAATCTAGAGANCGAGGAGAAGTTATAGGTAGTACTAGNAAAATTAAGAAACAAAAAGGTACAGGTACTGCAAGAGCAGGTTCAATAAAAAACCCTTTATTCAGAGGCGGTGGTAGAGTTTTCGGACCTAGACCAAAATCATANGGTTTTAAATTGAANAAAAAAGTTAAGGTNCTNGCTAGAAAATCAGCTCTNACATANAAAGCTAAAGATGAAGATATTTTAGTTTTAGAAGANTTAGCTTTTAAAGCTCCNAAAACTAAAGATTTTGCNANTGTGCTTAAAAATCTTAAAGTAGANGGCGGTAAAACTCTTTTTGTAACATCTNNNAAAGATGATAATACGTTGTTATCAGCTAGAAATATTCAGAATACTAAGGTTATTACTGCTGATAAGTTAAATACNTATGATATACTTTATTCAGGTAAATTAATCATTACTGAAAAAGCAGTAAATCAAATTGAAAACCAATTTAAGGCATAAAGGATGGATAATATAATTATAAAACCAATATTGACTGAAAAAATGGCTGATCTGGGTGAGAGATTAAACAGATATGCATTTGAAGTTAATACTAGTGCTAACAAGATACAGATTAAAAATGCTGTTGAAAGTGCTTATGGCGTTAATGTTAAAGCCGTTAATACCATGAAGCATGGAGGAGGTAAAAGAAAAATGAAATATACCAATAAAGGAGTTTCTTTTCAAAGAACTAAATTGGTTAAAAAAGCAATAGTTACTCTTGATGAAGGGGATACNATTGATTTGTATGAAAATATTTAACGACTAGAAAAGAACAGAGATGAGCTTGAAAAAATTTAAACCGACAACACCTGGCCAACGACATAAAGTTGTTAGTGANTANAGTGAAGTTACTGCTTNTAAGCCTGAAAAATCCTTAACAAAAGGATCTANTAAGTCTGGTGGTAGAAATAACACAGGTAAGATGACAATGAGATATATTGGTGGTGGTCATAAAAGAAAATATAGAGTCATTGACTTTAAAAGAAATAAACACAANATTCCTGCTAAAGTTCATTCAATTGAGTATGATCCAAATAGATCTGCAAGAATTGCACTTTTAGTTTATGCTGATGGNGAGAAAAGATATATTTTGGCTCCTGAGGGATTAACTGTAGGTCAATCTGTTGTTTCTGGTCAACAAGCTACTCCAGAAGTAGGAAATACTATGTTCTTAAATGATATTCCTTTAGGTACTATTATTCACAATATTGAATTGGTTCCTGGGAAAGGTGGAGCTATGGCAAGAAGTGCAGGATCTTTTGCTCAGTTAAATGCAAGAGATGGTAAATATGCTATTATTAAGCTTCCATCTGGTGAAGTAAGAATGGTACTTACTACTTGTGTTGCAACTATTGGTTCTGTTTCAAACTCTGAAAATAGTTTACAAGTTTCAGGAAAAGCAGGTAGAAAAAGATGGTTAGGAAGAAGACCTAGAGTTAGAGGTGTAGTTATGAATCCAGTTGATCACCCAATGGGTGGTGGTGAAGGCCGTGCATCTGGAGGTCATCCTAGATCAAGAAAAGGACTTCCTGCAAAAGGATTTAAAACTAGAAGTAAAACAAAAGCTTCTAATAGATTTATTATTGATAGAAAAAAGAAATAATTAAATAATGTCAAGATCATTAAAAAAACCACCGTTTGTTCATTATAAATTAATGAAAAGAGTTGAGGAAGCTCAGGAATCTAGTAAAAAGACTGTTATTAAAACATGGTCTAGAGCATCTACGATTACTCCAGAGTTTGTAAATCTAACTATTGCAGTACATAATGGAATGAAATTTATTCCTGTTTTTGTTACTGAAAATATGGTAGGTCACAAACTAGGGGAATTTGCTCCTACAAGAAATTTTAGAGGCCACGGAGGTAAAAAGAAATAATTAATACCATAAGTAATGGGAGCAAGAAAAAGAAATAGTTCAGAAAAAATAAAAGAAGATAGAAAGACTCAGGCTTTTGCTAAACTTAATAATTGTCCAACATCTCCAAGAAAAATGAGATTAGTTGCTGATTTAGTAAGAGGTGAAGATGTTTATAAGGCTTTGAATATATTAAAGTTTAATCCAAAGCATGCTTCTAGAAATTTAGAAAAATTATTATTGTCTGCTATCAATAATTGGGAGCAGAAAAATGATGGTGAAGATGCTACTGAAGCAAATTTAGTCGTGAAAAGTATTCATGTTGATAGCGCTAGAATGTTAAAAAGAATTCAAGCAGCTCCTCAAGGAAGGGCTCACAGAATTAGAAAACGTTCCAATCACGTTACATTAATAATTGATAAAGCTTAATAAATAAAACATGGGACAAAAAACAAACCCTATAGGAAATAGATTAGGATTCATCAAAGGATGGGATTCAAATTGGTATGGTGGAAAAGATTATTCTACAAAGTTNGTTGAAGACAATAAGATTAGAAAATATCTTAATGCCAGATTACAGAAAGCTAGTATTTCTAAAATAATAATTGAAAGAACATTAAAGTTAATTACAATTACTATTAATACTGCTAGACCTGGTGTTATTATTGGTAAAGGTGGTTCTGAAGTAGATAAGTTAAAAGAGGAATTNAAGAAATTAACTTCAAAAGAAGTTCAAATAAACATTTTTGAAATNAAGAGACCTGAATTAGATGCTAAGCTTGTTGCGGATAGTATTGCACGTCAAATTGAAGCTAGAATCTCATTTAGAAGAGCAATTAAAATGGCAATTGCTTCAACTATGAGAATGGGTGCAGAAGGTATTAAAGTTAAGATTTCTGGTAGACTTAATGGTGCTGAAATGGCAAGAAGTGAAATGTATAAAGATGGTAGAATTCCATTGCACACATTTAGAGCTGATATTGATTATGCTCTTTCTGAAGCTTTAACCACTTATGGTTTAATAGGAATAAAAGTTTGGATTTGTAATGGGGAAGTATACGGTAAAAGAGATCTTTCTCCAAACTTTGGAATGAGCAATAGAAAAACTAACGCTGATAAAAGAAAAAGATAATACAATATAATCATGTTACAACCTAAAAAGACGAAACATAGAAAACAGCAAAAAGGCAAGATTAAAGGAAATGCTCAAAGAGGTCATCAAATTGCATTTGGATCATTTGCAATTAAATCTTTAGATGAGGGTTTTATAACTTCAAGACAAATTGAAGCTGCTCGTATTGCTGTAACAAGATACATGAAAAGAGAAGGAAAAGTATGGATTAGAATTTTTCCAGACAAACCAATGACAGCTAAGCCTGCAGAAGTAAGAATGGGTAAAGGAAAAGGTGCATTAGATCATTGGGTTGCAGTAATTAGACCAGGAAGAGTACTTTTTGAAGCTGATGGAGTTCCTCATGATGTTGCAAAGGAAGCATTAAGATTAGCTGCACAAAAGTTACCTCTTAAAACTAAGTTTATTTTAAGAAATGATTACGCCAACTGAAAAGAACAATAAAGTGAAAAATAAAGAATTTAATATAAAATTAAATGGTTTAACCATTGAAGAATTAAGAGAAATGCTTGCTAATACGCAAAGTAATCTTAATAAGATTAAAATGAACCATAGAACAGCAGAGTTAGAAAACCCTTTAGAAATTAGATCAGTTAGAAGAAATGTAGCAAGAATTCTTACTGAAATTAATAAGAGAGAATTACAACAAAGCAGTAATTAATTGATATGAGAAATTTAAGAAAAGAAAGAATAGGTATAGTAACCAGCTCAAAAATGGATAAGTCTATTGTTGTAATGGTTGAAAGAAGAGAGAAACATCCTAAATACGGAAAGTTTCTTAAGAAAAGTACTTCATTTGTTGCACATGATGAAAAAAACGAATGTGGTGAAGGGGATACCGTAAAGATCATGGAAACTAGACCTTTAAGTAAAAGGAAAAATTGGAGATTGATTGAAATTGTTGAAAAAGCTAAATAATTAAAAATGGTACAACAGGAAAGTAGATTATTAGTTGCTGATAATAGCGGAGCCAAAGAAGTTTTGGTTATTAGAGTACTTGGTGGAACAAAAAGAAGATATGCTTCTATTGGTGATCAAGTAGTAGTTACTGTAAAAGAAGCAACTCCATCTGGAAATGTTAAAAAAGGACAAGTATCCAGAGCTGTGGTAGTTAGAACCAAAAAAGAGGTTAGAAGAAATGATGGATCTTATATTAGGTTTGATAATAATGCTGTGGTGTTATTGGGTAATGCTGGTGAGATGAGAGGAACAAGGATTTTTGGTCCTGTTGCTAGAGAGTTAAGAGAAAAACAATTTATGAAAATAGTGTCTTTGGCACCTGAAGTACTTTAATTTTTATATCATGCAGAAGAAGTTAAAAATAAAAAAAGGAGATACAGTTAAAGTAATAGCTGGTGCTGCTAACGGACAGCAAGGAGTTATTCTTGACGTAGATTATAAAAAGGAAAGAGTCTTTATTGAAGGTCTTTCTATAGTAAATAAAAAACATGTTAAACCGCAATCTGATAAAGCCAATCCCGATGGAGGTATTATAGATATGGATAGAAGTATTCATGTTTCTAATGTTGTATTAATTCACAATGGGGAATCAACTAAAGTTGGTAGAAAGGTTTCTGAGAATGGAAAATTGGTAAGATTTGCTAAAAAAACTGGAGAGGAGATTAACTCATGAGCTACACACCTAGACTTCAAGAAAAATACAAGAACGAAATAGTTCCTGTATTGACGGATAAATTCAATTACAAGTCTGTAATGGAAGTTCCTAAAGTAGAAAAAATTGTTATTAGCCAAGGGGTTGGTGAAGCAGTTACTGATAAGAAATTAATTGAAAATGCTGTAAATGATTTAACTGCAATTGCAGGTCAAAAAGCATTAATAGTCAATTCAAAGAAGGATGTATCTAATTTCAAATTGAGAAAAGGTATGCCAATTGGTACTAAAGTTACTCTTAGAAGAGAAAAAATGTATGAATTTTTGGATAGATTAATTTCTGTGTCTCTTCCAAGAACAAGAGATTTTAGAGGTGTTAAGTCTAAGGGAGATGGTAGAGGAAACTTTACAATTGGTGTTAAAGAAAACATCATTTTCCCAGAATTAGATATTGATAAAGTGAAAAAAATATTAGGAATGGATATTACCATTGTTACTTCTGCTAACTCTACTGAGGAAGGTAAAGCATTGTTAGAAGAATTTGGTTTCCCATTTGTTAAAAAATAATTGAAAAAAAAGAGTTATGGCTAAAGAATCAATGAAAGCTAAAGAGCGCAAGAGAGCAAAACTTGCTGCTCAGTATGATGAAAGAAGAGCATTATTAAGAAAGGCTCAAAGTGAGGGTGATTGGGATGCAATGTTTAAGCTTCAAAAGCTACCAAAAAATTCAATGGGAGTTAGAAAGCATAATCGTTGTCAGATTACTGGAAGACCGAGAGGTTACATGAGACAATTTGGAATTTCAAGGGTGACTTTCAGAGAAATGGCTGTAGCTGGTAAAATACCAGGAGTAACTAAAGCTAGTTGGTAGAAACTTTTAAAGAAAAAAAAATGGTAACAGATCCAATATCAGATTATTTAACAAGATTAAGAAATGCTATTAGTGCAAAGCACAAAGTAGTAGAAATTCCTGCATCAAACTTAAAAAAGGAGATAACAAAGATTTTAATGAGTCAAGGTTACATTCTTAACTACAAGGTTATGGAGGATAAAAAGCAAGGAATTATTAAAATCGCTTTGAAATACAATAGTAAAACTAAAGAATCAGCAATTAAGAACTTAACTAGAGTAAGCAAACCTGGTTTGAGAAAATATTCTGGAGTTGATACTATGCCTAGAGTACTTAATGGATTAGGAGTAGCAATTGTATCTACATCTAAAGGATTAATTACAGATAAAGAAGCAAGAAAACAAAACGTTGGAGGAGAAGTCCTTTGTTACGTAGATTAAATTTAAAGAAATGTCAAGAATAGGAAATGCACCAATAACGATTCCAGAAGGCGTTGAGATCAATGTCACTAATGAGAATGTTGTAAATGTAAAGGGTAAGTTAGGAGAATTATCTGAAAATATTAATCCTTCAATTAAAGTTACAGTTGATAACGGAGAAATCTCTTTATCTAGATCTAATGATGAAAAACAAAATAGGTCTATGCATGGTTTATATCGTGCTCTTATTAACAATATGGTAATAGGGGTTTCAAAGGGATATGTTATTGAGCAAGAACTTGTTGGTGTTGGTTATAGAGCTAAATCTCAAGGACAAAAATTAGAATTATCATTAGGATTTTCTCATCCAATTATTTTTCAATTACCTGAGCAAGTTAAAGTAACTGCAACAACTGAAAAAGGTAAAAATCCTACAATTAAATTAGAATCTTTTGATAAACAATTAATAGGACAAGTAGCGGCTAAAATCAGGTCATTTAGAAAACCTGAGCCATATAAAGGAAAGGGAGTTTTATTTAAAGGTGAAGTAATAAGAAGAAAAGCTGGAAAAACCGCAGCTAAATAATTAAATACTTATTAAAATGAGCAATTTAAAAGCAAATAGAAGAGCAAGAATTAAAAAAAGAATTAGAAAGAATATTTCTGGTACTACTACTAAACCAAGATTAACTGTTTTTAGAAGTAATAAACAAATTTATGCTCAAGTAATAGATGATATTAATGGAGTTACTTTAGTATCTGCAGCCTCTTTAAAAGTAGAAGATGCACAAAAAGTTAGTAAACTAGAACAGGCAAAATTAATTGGTAAAGAAATTGCTGAAAAAGCAACAAAGGCCGGAATTGCTGAAGTTGTTTTTGATAGAAATGGTTATTTATACCATGGTAGAGTTAAGGCATTAGCTGATTCTGCTAGAGAAAGCGGTTTAAAATTTTAAAGAATATAATAATTATGAGATCAGAAAAATCAGTAAGAGCAACAGATATTGAGTTAAAAGATAGACTAGTTGCAATTAATAGAGTTACCAAAGTAACAAAAGGTGGCAGACACTTTAGTTTTTCAGCTATTGTCGTAGTAGGTGATGAAAATAGTGTTGTAGGTCATGGTTTAGGTAAAGCAAATGAAGTTACTGAAGCTATTTCTAAAGCTGTTGAAGAGGCTAAGAAAAATTTAATTCGTGTTTCTGTTGTTAATGATACTTTGCCTCATGCTATTAAATCTAAATATTCAGGTGCTCAGGTTTTTATTAAGCCTGCATCTGCTGGTACTGGAGTAATTGCTGGTGGTGCGATGCGTGCAGTTTTAGAAAGTGCTGGTATCAAAAATGTATTAGCAAAATCTCAAGGATCATCTAATCCTCATAATGTTGTTAAAGCTACAATTAATGCACTTGCTTCATTAAGAGATGCAAATTCAGTTGCACAGCAAAGAGGTATTAGTTTAGAAAAAGTATTTAACGGTTAATTTAACAGAAATGGGAAAAATTAAAGTTACTCAAATAAAAAGTGCCATAAATAGACCAGGAAGACAAAAGTTAACTCTTGAAGCATTGGGTCTTGGAAAAATTAATAGAACAGTTGAGCATGAAGCTACACCTCAAATTCTTGGAATGGTTAAAAAGGTGGAGCACTTGATCAAAATTGAAAAATAACAATAAAGAAATTTAGTAATTATGAAATTACATACTTTAAAACCAGCAGAAGGATCTACTAAGTCAAAGAAAAGAGTTGGTAGAGGACAAGGATCTGGTAAGGGCGGAACTTCAACTAGAGGTCATAAAGGAGCAAAATCTAGATCTGGTTATAAATCCAAAATAGGATTTGAAGGAGGTC
The DNA here is from genome assembly GCA_002721285.1 of Crocinitomicaceae bacterium. Next base: position 3,282 of record PBJU01000033.1, on the reverse strand, counting down.
AAATGCCTTTACAAAGAAGAGTGCCTAAATTTGGATTTAGAAACATAAATAGAGTTGAATATAAAGGAATTAACCTTGATACTATTCAAGATTTAGTTGATAAAATTAAACCAAAAACTATTAATGTTGAAATTTTAGTAGAAAACGGTTTAGCTAATAAAAAAGATTTAATAAAGATTTTAGGTAGAGGAGAATTAAAATCTAAAATTAATATTACTGCTCATGGCTTTTCAGCAAAAGCTAAAAGTACTATTGAAGAACTTGGTGGGAAAGTTGAAATAATCGAAAAAAAGAAACCAAAAGCTGAATGAAAAATTTAATTAAAACAATTAAGGAAATTTGGGCTGTTGATGAGCTTAGAAAACGTATTTTATATACACTTGCTTTAATATTAGTATATAGAATAGGTTCATATATTGTTCTTCCTGGCATTGATGCAGATAGACTTTCTTCAGCTGCAGGTAGTGATAATAGTATCCTTAATTTAATTAATATGTTTGCTGGAGGTGCTTTTTCAAGAGCTTCTATAATGGCATTAGGAATTATGCCATATATTTCTGCTTCAATTGTTATGCAGTTGTTAGGCATGGCAGTTCCTACCTTCCAAAGGTTACAAAGAGAAGGTGAAAGTGGCAGGAAAAAGATTAATCAATATACAAGAGTTCTAACTATTGCAATTTGTTTATTCCAAGCACCTAGTTATATTGGTGCATATGTACCTAGTGAAGCGCTTATTAATGACACATTTTTATGGTGGTTCCAAGCAACAGCAATATTAACTGCTGGAACTATGTTCGTAACTTGGCTAGGAGAGAGAATAACAGATAGAGGTATTGGTAATGGTATTTCACTTATTATTACAATTGGAATTATTGCTGGCCTTCCAGGTGCTTTCTTCCAAGAATTAGGGGCTAAAATTTATGACGGAGGTTTGGTTATTTTATTAGTCGAATTAGTTATTTTGTTATTAGTTATTCTAATAACAATTTTATTAGTTCAGGGTACTAGACGTATCCCAGTTCATACTGCTAAAAGAGTTATAGGAAGAGGTTCTAAACAAGCTTTAGCTGGTGGTCAAAGAAGTTATATCCCACTTAAAATTAATCAGGCTGGAGTTATGCCTATCATATTTGCTCAAGCTTTAATGTTCTTACCCTCTTTAATATTCCAGAATAGTACATTTTCAAATATCCAAGGTTTTTGGTACAATGCCGTATTCTTTGTCATGATTGTTATTTTCACTTACTTCTACACAGCTATTATGATGAATCCAAATCAGATGGCTGATGAATTAAAAAGAAATGGGTCTTTTATTCCTGGTGTTAAACCAGGAAAGAAAACAGCAGATTTTATTGAAGGATTGATATCAAGGTTAGTTTTTCCTGGTTCAATTTTCTTAGGTATTATTGCTATTTTACCTGCCTTCGCCATGAATTTTGGTGTTCAACAGGGCTTTGCTTACTTTTTTGGAGGCACTTCATTGTTGATTATGGTTGGTGTAGTTTTAGATACTTTACAACAGATTGAAAGTCACCTTTTAAATAGACATTATGATGGTTTAATTAAGGGTGGAAGAATAAAGGGTAGATCTTCAGCGTCAGCAGTGACAATGAGTCAAGCTCTTTAACATTTCTTGTCCATGATTTTTTATAAAACTGGAGAAGAAATTGAACTTATTAGAAATAGTTCTTTACTTGTTGGTAAAACTTTAGCAGAATTAGCTAAAATAATTGAACCTGGTGTAACTACATTAGATTTAGATAAAGTTGCCGAAGAATTCATAAGAGATCATGGTGCTATACCCGGTTTTTTAGGTTATGGAGGCTTCCCTAATTCACTATGTACATCTGTAAATGAAGCTGTAGTTCATGGTATACCAAATAATCAACCATTGGAGGATGGTGACATCGTTTCCGTTGATTGTGGTGTTTTAATGAATGAGTTTTATGGAGATTCAGCGTACACTTTTGAAGTTGGTAATGTTTCTAAAGAAGTCAAAAGGCTTCTTGCTGTTACAAAAGAGTGTTTAGAATTGGCCATTGAACAAACTATATCTGGTAATAGAATAGGTGATATAGGTTATTCGGTTCAGCAGCATGCTGAGAAAAATGGTTTTGGTGTAGTTAGAGAATTAGTTGGTCATGGTTTAGGAAGAGGTTTACACGAAAAACCCGAAGTACCTAATTATGGTAAAAAAGGTAGAGGACCCAAAATGAAACCTGGTTTGGTCTTAGCAATTGAGCCAATGATTAATTTAGGTAAAAAGGAAGTTTCGCAATTATCTGATGGATGGACAATTATTACTAAAGATAAATTACCTTCTGCTCATTTTGAGCATGATGTTGCGATTTTAAAGGATGGGAAACCTGAAGTTTTATCTTCATTTGAAGAAATAGAAAAAGTATTAAATAATAAATAAAAGTCAATAAAAAGATGGCTAAACAAACATCTATAGAGCAAGATGGTACTATTACCGAGGCATTGTCAAATGCTATGTTCAGAGTTGAACTAGAAAATGGGCATATTATTACTGCACATATTTCTGGCAAGATGAGAATGCATTATATAAGAATTTTACCTGGTGATAAAGTTAAAGTTGAGATGTCACCTTATGACTTGACAAAAGGAAGAATTACGTTTAGATACAAATAAAAATAAAATGAAAGTAAGAGCATCTATAAAGAAGAGATCAGCGGATTGCAAGATCGTAAGACGTAAAGGAAGATTGTATGTGATCAATAAAAAGAACCCTAAGTTTAAACAAAGACAAGGATAATATTATGGCAAGAATATCAGGTATAGATTTACCAAAAAACAAAAGAGGTGTCATAGGTTTAACCTATATATATGGCATTGGAAGAAGCACAGCTCAAAAGATTTTAGCTGAAGCTGGTGTTGATGAAAATATTAAAGTTCAGGATTGGAATGATGATCAGTTGGGCAAAATTAGAAAAGTTATAAGTGAAACCTATAAAGTTGAAGGTTCACTTAGATCTGAAGTTCAATTAAATATCAAAAGATTGATGGATATTGGTTCTCAAAGAGGTATTAGGCATAGAGCTGGATTACCACTAAGAGGCCAAAGAACGAAGAATAATTCAAGAACAAGAAAAGGAAAAAGAAAAACTGTTGCTAATAAGAAAAAAGTAACTAAATAAATAGGATATGGCAAAATCTAGTACTAAAAAAAGAAAAGTTGTTGTTGAGTCTAATGGCGAAGCTCATATCGTGGCGTCATTCAACAATATAATTATTTCCCTAACCAATAAAAATGGTGACGTT
>PBJU01000032.1 GCA_002721285.1 Crocinitomicaceae bacterium | reverse complement strand
AGAAAATCAAGCGCAACGTCTTGCCGATGCTGGTCTATATGCTTACAATCATAATTTAGATACTTCTGAAGAGTATTACAAAGAAGTTATTTCTACAAGAGGATATGAAGACAGATTACAAACTATTGATAATGCTAGAAAAGCAGATTTAACGGTTTGTTCTGGAGGTATTATCGGGATGGGGGAGAGTGATCAAGACAGAATAAGTATGCTATATACTTATGCCCTTATGCAACCACAACCAGAATCAGTTCCAATTAATGCATTAGTTGCAGTTGAAGGAACACCAATGGAGGAGCAAGAACCAGTTCCTATTTGGGATATGGTTAGAATGATTGCTACAACAAGAATTGTATTAGAACATGCATCAGTTAGATTATCAGCAGGAAGAACTCAAATGAGTGAGGAAGGGCAAGCGCTATGTTTCATGGCAGGAGCTAATTCTATTTTTGCTGGGGAAAAATTACTTACTACTCCTAATCCTGATTTCAATGGAGATTTAGCCCTTTTTGATAAACTAGGATTAATACCTATGAAACCTTATAAAAAGGGAGACAAACCTAAGATTAAAGCTTCTTACAAGGATAAACCAATTAATACAAAAAATCCTAAGTGGTCACGTCCTAAACATAAGATTGAAAGAAATGAATTGGCTAAGAAAAAGTCAAGAGAAGTAAGAAAATCTTTTGAGCCCAGAAAAGTAGTTTCGGTAAAGAAACTGTAAATTCTCTTATTCCCCATGTTAGCAATGGATGCCTATTTTAAAAAAGCTCTTGATGAAAGAGTAAATATTGGTTTACACAGAAAATTAGATGTTTATGAAAGCTTAATAGACTTTTCTTCCAATGATTATTTAGGTATTGCTTCTGAAAATAAATCTGGAGCTACAGGATCGAGGTTGATTTCTGGGAATTCGAAGGATTTAGAAGAACTAGAATCTATTTTTGCTGCTAAGGTTGGTGCTCAACCTGCTTTATATTACAGTGCTGGATATTTAGCTAATATTGGACTTCTGCCAACTATTACAGATAGATTTACTACAATTATTAGTGATGAGTTGATTCATGCTTCTCTAATAGATGGTATTAGGCTTTCCTATGCAAAAAGATATTCTTTTAAGCACAATGATTTAGAACATTTAGAAAAGTTACTACAAAGCCACANNGGTAAAAAAATTATTGTTGNTGAAACAGTATATAGNATGGATGGCGATTCACCAGAACTAAATCAGCTTTTTAATATAGTTTCTAAATATGAGGATACGTATGTTGTTTTAGACGAAGCACATGGTTTAGGGCTTTCAGGAAAAAATAATTTAGGTATNGCNCAATCCTANATTTCTCATCCAAATTGTTTGGCTATAGTTTATCCTCTTGGTAAAGCTGTTGGTTTAAGTGGAGCGTTTGTAGTTGGTTCCAAATTGCTAAGGGATTATTTAATTAATTTTTCTCGATCTTTTATATATTCTACTGGGCCATCCAAACTTTTAATTAAACAACTTAAAAAGCAATTGGAAGATTTATCTCTAAAAGATTCAAAAAACCTCTTTTTACTTAAGAAACATTTTCTAAAAGGTATTGATAAAAATTACTCGGTTTTAAGCGGTGAATATGGAGCTATTGTTTCCATATTGACTAAAGAAAAATCAAAGGATATCGAAAAAGAATTATTAGAAAATAATTTTTTTGTTAAAGCTATATTATCTCCCACAGTTAAAAAGGGTTTTGAAAGATTAAGAATCTGCTTTCATGATTATAATACCCTTGAAGAAATTGATAATTTGCTTAAAATTTTAAACTCAAAAAATTGAAAATATTTATTACTTCCATAGATACAAATGTAGGTAAGACAATTGCATCCAGTGTACTTTGCTCCGGATTAAATTACAGCTACTGGAAGCCTATTCAGTGTGGAGATTTAGATCAGTCTGATTCTTTTACTGTTAATAAATTATCTCCATCTACCCATATTCATCCTGAGGCGTATAAATTAAAGCTTCCTATGTCACCTCATGAAGCAGGTTTTCAAGAAGAAGTAGAAATAAAGCTTAAAAATATTGAATTGCCCGAAAAGAAACACATTATAATAGAAGGAGCGGGAGGAGTAATGGTTCCACTTAATTACAAGGGTGATTTAATGGTTGATATGGTTAAAAAGCTAAATGCTAGAGTAATGGTTGTTTTTAAAAATTATTTAGGTAGTATTAACCATACCATACTTACTATTGAGCAATTAAAGTCTTATGGTTTATGTGTTATTGGTTCAATTGTTATTGGTGATAGAGTAGAATCATCAGAAAATATAATTCAATCCATCACTAATACTAAAATAATAGGTCATATTCCATATTGTGATAATCTTGATGCACAATGGGTGGCTAAGCAAGGAGAAATGATGGCTAAAAACCTAAGCAAAGAGTTAAAATTATGAGCTTAAAGCAAAGAGATAGCAAATATATATGGCATCCATTTGATCAGATGAAGGGTGCGGATGTATTGCCAATTATAAAAGGGGAAGGTTGTTATTTGTTTGATGAAAATGGCAAGAAATATTTAGATGGTTTTTCTAGTTGGTGGGTTAATGCACATGGCCATTCTAACCCTTATTTAGCATCTAAAATTCATGAGCAAATGTTGCAATTAGAGCATGTTGCTTTTGGAGGTTTTACTCATCCACCTGCAATAGATCTGGCAGAAAAGATTATTGAAATAACTCCTAAAAACATTAAAAAAGTATTTTTTTCTGATAATGGATCCACTGCCAATGAAGTAGCTCTAAAAATGAGTATTCAATATTGGAATAACATTAAAAATCCAAAAGAACGATTTATTGCTTTTGAAGGTGCTTACCATGGGGATACTTTTGGAAGTATGTGTTTAACTGCAAGGGGAGGATTCAATGAGCCATTTGAAAGGTTTATGTTTGATGTGGATTTTATCCCTCGCCCTGATGGTAACAATAATCAAGAAGTTATTTCCCTTTTTAAAAAATTGATTAGTAAGGGAGATACAGCTGCATTTATTTTTGAGCCAATTGTCCAAGGAGCATCTGGAATGAATATTTACAGCGAAGAGGTTCTATCAGAACTAATAAAGTTAGCTAGTGAAGCAGATGTAATCACAATTGCTGATGAGGTTTTTACTGGCTTTGGAAGAACTGGAAGCTGGCTTGCTGTTGATTATTTGGAATATAAACCAGATATTATTTGTCTTTCAAAAGCATTAACTGGTGGTTTCTTGCCACTTGGTTTGACTGTTGTTTCGCAAAAAATATTTGACGGTTTTTATTCAGATGAGCCTAAACATACCTTTTTACATGGTCATTCTTATACAGGAAGTCCTCTTTGTTGTGCTGCTGCAAATGCATCATTAGAATTGATGTCTAAGGATGGCTTTTGGGAGCATATTGAAATATTATCAAATAGAATGGCTGAAAATATTAATGATATACATGAATATAGTTCAGTTAGAGCTGCTAGATCAAAAGGATTAGTTGGTGCGGTTGAAATTGATGCTGGTGGAGAATCATCTTATTTCAATAAATCTGGTAAAGTTATTTATAAGCAGCTCCTTGATAAAGGGTTAATTCTTAGGCCTTTAGGGAATGTTTTTGCTTTTGTTCCTCCTCATTGTATAACAGTAGAGGAATTAGATTGGATGTTTAAGCAATTAAAAGAGGTNATAACATCTAATTAATTTTCTAAACTATCGTATAATAATTTATAATCTAAATTGTAAGAAATTTTAGAAAAGTCATTTTCATCATAGAATAGAAGTTTTCCATAGTCTAACATTTGTTTTGCTTTGACTTTATCTTTTTGTTTATAGTAATTAGCGTATTCAAAAAGAGCAAACCTTAGTATAGTTTGCTGTGATTTAGACATGTGTTTTAAACTAAATTTATTTATCTGATACTCTTCTAATTTAGGTATACACATTTTCATATATTCTTTAGAAGCAGAATTGTTTTTAGTTAAATTAGCTAGTAAAGCATACAATAATTTAGCACCATAATCATCAGGGTCCATATCACATGTTTTTTTAGTAAGTCCAGCTGCTTTACCATAAGTTGCAGCAGTCCCTTCTAGTAGGTAATTTTCAATTTCTTCCAGAATTATTAATTTGAATTTATCTATAAATTCTGCAGCATCAGATTTGTGTTTATATTCTTTGTCTTTTTTTCTGTATTTAGCAGCAAATGAAATAGCAGTTTTATATGCTTTTGGGTGACTGTTGGTATACTTGTGATCTCTACTCATTTCTAAACTAGACATAGAGACATACAGAAAAGGAAGAGGATCTTTTTTTGTTTTTTCTTTTTCTGTGTATTTTAAAGATTTATTGTAACAAACATCGTACTTCTCATCTACATAAAGTAATAATAAATCCATATAGTCATTATTAGTTTGTGCAGTTAACGGTGCTAAGATTAATTTGACTAAGAAAAAGCCAAATATTAGGTAAGTATTTAAAAGTTTATTTTTCACTAGAAGATTAAATCAAATCTTGTGCCATAAAGATTATATTTCAAACGACTAACTTATACTAATTTTTTAACATAAAGTTTCACAATTAAATTTTTGTAATCTAAAGTCATATTTTTGTATTTATGAAATGGATTGGTAACAGAATTTCTTATGAAGATCATAGCTCTTATTTTACTTTGATTATAAGTGGTAAAACAGAAGACTGGAAGTTTAACTTGATGCTGGTTTGGGCTTTAGCATGGATGTTTTGTGGATTTACGGTTGTTTATATGCTTTTTTTCACGAATGAACTTGGTGATCAAAAACTATATTACTTCACATTTTTACTCTTTTGGAGCTATTTTTTTTACAAGATTATAAGAGCTATTATGTGGAGAAAGTATGGGATGGAATTTATTAGAATTGATGATGATTATTTATCTTTAAAAAGATCGCTTTGGGGTTATGGGAAAGCGGAAAGGTTTTTAATCAATAATGTCATTTCTTTAGAATTGGAACCTTTAGAAGATAAGTCTTTTGCTAAGGTTTTTAATGATTCTTTTTGGGTTTTAGGAGAGGGAACTATTATTTTAAATACTAATAACCAAAAGATTAATTTTGGAGCTCAAGTTTCAGCTAAAGATGGAAATGCTTTGATTAAGTTAATTAATAAAAACCTGAAAAAATTTAATTCAACTATCTAATTTAAATGCTACTGTTTTAATTCGTTTTGTGGTTTGATTGTTTATTTTTTCTTCTAATGTCATCTCATTAGCGAGAGAAGAGTTTAAAACTTCACTTATTCTTTTGATTTTACCAATCGGAATATAATTCTCTTTACATTTTTTAAGTAATTTATTTGAATTTATTAATTCTGTTTTTTCATTAATAAACTGCATTAATTTAGTTCTGTTTTTTAGTCTTTGTTGATTGTGTTTAAATTCATTTACAATATTATCCTCAAGGTCAATTATTTTACAAAATTTATGAAATTGCTTATCAGTACCTATTGCTAAGATTAATATTGAATGATCTTTTGTTTTAACAGTGTCTCCATATGGGGCAATATTTGGATGTAAAGTTCCCATTGGTGACGGTTCATGATTGGCCATTAAATAATTGGAAGATTGATTCATTAAAGATGCAATTGCTGATTCTTCTANTGTTGTACTTACTTTAATAGCTTGTTTGTTATGTTTTTGTTTAAGTAAAGCAACTAGTAAACCTTCTTTAATTTGGTGGGCAGCAAGAACATCAATTAAAGCTACTGGCATCTTAGCATAATTGTTTTTATTGCCTGTCATACTAATATACCCTGTTTCTGCTTGTAAAATAACATCAAATGCTACTCTTTCAGATTCAGAAGCAAAACCTCCTATNTGAGCATAAATTATGCTCGGATTGATTTTTTTACAATCCTCAAATGACAAGGAGAATTTCTCTGCATCTCCATCTTTAAAATTGGTTATNACTATATCAGAATTTTTAATAAGTTTTAAAAGAGATTTTCTTTGGATAGGATCATTGTAATCCATTAATAAATACTCTTTATTATAATTTACTGAGCTGAAATATGCTGAAATACTATCTTTTTTTTCTGAAGGTAATCTCCATTTTCTAGTTATATCTCCTTCTGAAATTTGATTTTCAACTTTTATCACCTTAGCTCCTAATTCAGCAAAAAACATTCCAACAGCAGGTCCAGCAAGTACATTGGAAAGTTCTAGTATTTTTAAATTTTCAAACATATTTATTACAAATATTGACAATAATATTAATTCCTTTTAGCATATTTAATAATTATATCGAATAGATTTAATGGCAACACAAAAGAAATTTGGAACATTTAGTGGTGTTTTAACACCCTCTTTACTTACTATTCTGGGAGTAATTATGTATATGCGTTTAGGAAGTGTTGTAGGTAACTCTTCTGGAATTATACAAGTTGTTCTTATAATTGTTTTTGCCCATTTAATTTCTATTACTACAGGCTTAAGCGTTTCTTCAATTTCAACAGATAAAAAAATTGAAAAGGGAGGCATTTATTATATGCTTACAAGAAGCCTAGGACTTCCAATTGGAGGTGCTATTGGACTTACTATATTTATTGCTACTGCATTTAGTATTTCTCTTTATTTAATTGGATTTGCNGAGAGTTTAATTCCTGTGTTAGATGAAAGTTTCGGTATTGGTGAAATTTCTATTAATAANCTCCGAATTTTTGGAACAATCGCACTTTCATTTGTAATGATAATTGCTTATATAAGCACAAGTTTTGCACTTAAAATTCAATATGTTATTCTTGGCTTAATTATTCTTTCTCTTGGCTCTATATTTTTTGGTTCATCTGATGGTTTGAAGGTAGGTACCGATATTATTGAAGCTCCTAGTTTTTCTGTATTATTTGGGATTTTTTTTCCTGCAGTTACTGGTTTTACTGCTGGAGTAGCTATGAGCGGAGATTTAAAAAACCCTAGGTTATCTATTCCATGGGGTACGATGATAGCAATATCAATAGGTTTGGTGGTTTATATAGTATTAGCTGTATTTATATACTACAATATTGATGCGGAAATATTAAAGACNAATAATAACGTTTTAATTGAGTTTGGAGCAATATCTATTTTGGTTTTNGCAGGAGTTTGGGGTGCTACTTTATCTTCAGCGCTTGGAGGTATTTTAGGTGGTCCAAGAATTCTTCAAGCAATGTCTCTTGATAATATAACCCCAAAAACNTTTGCAAAGGGATATGGATTGAATAATGAGCCAAGAAATGCTTTGATTTTAACATTTATAATTGCTGAATTAGGAATATTAATTGGAGAGCTTAATGTTATTGCTGAATTGGTAGCTATGTTTTATATGGCTGCTTATTTATTTATAAATATTTCTTGTTTTTTAGAACAGTGGTCNAGTCCTGATTTTAGACCAAAATTTAAAATACCAATTTGGATTTCTTTAATTGGAGCAATAGCTACATTTTTACTAATGATNCAACTAAACCTTGCAGCTACATTATTTGCTGTATTAATTATGTTAGTTATTTGGTTTTGGTTATCCAAAAAAGATCTGGTTTTAGGAACTGGAGATGTATGGTTTGGGGTTTGGACATCTATTGTCAAAACTGGGCTAAAAAATCTACAAAAAAAAGCTGTCCATAGAAGAAATTGGCAGCCAAATATTCTACTTTTTAGTGGAGGAACAAATAATAGACCTCATCTAATAGAGTTTGGTAAGTCTATTAGTGGAAGAGGTGGTATGGTCTCTAATTTTGATTTAATAGAGCAACAAGATTCTAATGCTTTATTTCCTAAGCCAAATCAAATTGTTAAGGACGATCAGATTAAGGATGACTCTATTTTTCATAGAAGACTTTATTGTCAAAATATTTTTAAAGGAATTGAAACTATAGCGAATACCTATGGTTTTTCTGGTATTGATCCAAACACGGTATTGATGGGTTGGGCAAGAAACACTAAAGACCCCATATANTTTGGACAAATGACTCAAAAGTTAAAGGAATTAGATTATAATATATTGTATTTAGATTATGATCAAAGAAGAGGNTTTGGGAATTATGCTGAAATATCAATTTGGTGGTCTGGAACTAACAAGGAAAACGAATTAAGCTTACAAATTGTTAAGTTCTTAAGATCTTCTATAAAATGGAAAAATGCCGATTTGATTATTTTTTATGTAAATGAATTCAATTCNCCATCTGAATCTGTCATCTCTGAAATTGAAATGATCTTAGATAAAAAAAGAATGAGGGCTGAAGTGAAAATAATAAATAACATAATTGAAAAAAAGAATATTTATCAGCTTATAAAATCAAGGAGTTATAGTTCAGATCTTATATTAATGAATTTACCGACTTTGATAAAAGGAAAAGAAAAGCTTTTTATTGAAGATTCAAATGATCTTTTTAATGATGTTGGCTCAGCTTTATATATAGAAGCTTCTTCAAATTTTAAATTATCTAATGTTAAATCTAGCATGGATATTAAAGAAAAAGAACCTGCTATTTCTAATGTTAATTCCAATCATTTTAAACCAGAATTAATTAAAACTTATGATGAAAAATTTGATNCAGATAATTCCATTTGGCAAGATGAATTAATAAAAATTAATGAGCANNTTTCTGTAAATCTAAAATCTAACCTATCTCCATTACTAAATTTCTATAAGAAAGCTTTTAATTCAAATAAGTTAAAAGAAGAATTAGTAAATAATTTATACAATACGCAAGAACTCTATGATATAAGTGAAGAGCTAGAAAATAGTTTAAATAATAGTATTGAAGATTATTTTTCTGAAATAAACCAATTTATTAAAAATATCCCACTAAGCTATTTGTTTAATTATCACCTTGTTTTTCTTCAAGGTAAAGTATTTAATCATCTTCCTAAATCTGGAATTCTTAATAGAAGAGTAAAGCAACTTCAGAAAAATCAGTCCACTATAAAAGAAAAAATCAATTTAGTTAGATTATTAGATTTCCAACTTAAGAATAATTTCACAAATAATTTCCATCTAATATTAAAGATTTTTGGTGAAATCCATTTAGTTNTATATCATCAGTACAAATTGTTCTTAGAACAAGATGATGACAGTTTTTTAAATAAATCTATTGATGAATTAATAGATGAATCTTNAAACAAAATAAGTTTTGAATTAAATCAATTAGTTACTAAGCTTCTAAATGGGGTTATAATTGACATTGGATTGAATAAAGTCAATAGATTAATTGAGGAAAGGGAAGAAGAGTTTAATCCAAAAGAATATAGAAAGAGATTAGAACCTATTGAAGATTTTGCATTTAATTTCTCTAAAAATACCATTATATTTCATAATCATAAAGTNATGTCTTGTTCAGCATTGCTTATTAAACAGAAGTCAATTGAACAATTAGATCNATTTGAAAATTTGATTTTTAATGAAGTCTTTGATAAGTATTCTGTTTATATAAATGAAATTGATAAGAAATCTTCTGCAAAAAAAACAGGTAAATTAGATGAGATAGTTACAGTTTTAGAAGGTCATTTAATTAATACTAATAGAGAGATTGATCAATTTGATTTGTCCGGTTATATGGATATAGAGATAGAACAATTCCCTCAAGAATTAGAAGTTTATTCAAGCGAATCACTAAATGAATTTAATTTTAAGCAAGCAGGTATTTATGAAAAAACTTACTATGTACAGGCTACCCTTAAATCTATTTATTACCAAAGTATTANCTCTAGAATTCAGCAGTTAGTTAATTATAATAAAGATTGGGTGAGAAAGGAAGTAGAAGAATTAATTAGCGCTTACAAATTATTAATTTTNACATCAGATAATCAAAATGATTCTGGTTTAATTGAAGAAGTTAGAGCNAAACTTAAACATAAAATTAAAGAATTTAATTCTAATTTAAATGTGTTTAAAGATCGTTTTCATGTGGAAGTTCATGAGATAAGAAACTATTGTAATAAGCTTTCCGATGAACAGTTTTTATTAGATAATAACTCCAAGAGAGTAGTTGAGGGTTCCAAGGACGGAAATGGCGATTTTTATTCTAAAATTAATAAAGTTCAAAATTATCTTTCTGAAAACTTTATAAGACTTATTGAGTCTATAAATCCAGAAAAGAATATAAGTGTACAATATTCANAATCAGATAAGATTTTAGAATTAAGAAAATTTATGAAATCTTGTTCTTTAAAACCATCTATTTTTGATAATATTTCTCCGTTATACTTACAGCTTTTTAATTATAAGATCCAACCNAATTCATTTTTTAGCTCATTTGTAAGTAATCAATTAATATCTATAAAAAAGGTAATTGAAACACCTGCTTCAAAAAATCAAAATGTTATTATAATTTCTGGTGATCCTCAATCAGGAAAGTCTTATATNGTGGATCAAATANCAGCTTCCTATAAGAATAAGAATTGTTACATTGTTGAACCTCCAATTGATATTAAGATTCAACCAATTGAGAAAACCATTAAATCATTATTACATCAAATAAATTCTTCATCCAATAAGGTTGTTGATATAGGTAAATTATCAAAGGGTTCTATAGTTTTTATTCCTGACTTTGAATTGTGGTGGAGAAAGACTAAGGACGGTTATTATGCTATAAATTTATGGCTTGAATTTTTTAAAAAATATGAAGATAAAATCATTTTTATAGTTGAGGTTAACGAACTGTTAAAGAATCACTTGGTTGAAAATACAGATTTAGATAAACATGTTATTAAGTATTTGTCTACTACATTATTTTCAGGAAAGCAGTTTCAAGAAATTAGTGATGAAAAAAGTAAAATGAGTGATCAAATTATTTATCCAGCAATAAATAAAGTTAATTACAAAAGAATTAATAGAGCTGTTTTTGGTAATATTGGTTGGTTTAATTCTTACTGGTTATCATCTTTGGAAATTAATAATTCTCAATGTGAAATTAACCCNGATTATGATTTATCTTTCCCTTCTTTTTTGTCTGATTTAGAGATGACTGTTTTATTACAGTTTTATTGGCATAAAAGAATTAATGTTGATAATATTAGTTCTTATTTTTATTATGTAGAACTTAATAAAATCAATGAAATTCTTTCTTTTTTTAAAGCTGAAAAATTACTNATTTCAGTTGGTGGTTCAATGGAGCTTAATTACCATATTACACCATATTTNAAACGATATTTTATAGAAAATAATTATATATCTAAATGACAGTATTACCTTACATATTTAATACCCTTTTACAATTNTGCATTTTATTGTTAATTATTGTTTTAGTAAGAAGGTTTTTGGTGGTTATTTTGAAATCTAAGTTACTTTACAAAAAGTATCTATTTTTCTTTAATATTCTTGTTTATTTTATTTGGATTGTTTTTGTGATGATTAAAGTAGCTCATGCTTTAAATGACAACTATTTTATTTTNGGNTCGGTAGTATTGATTATTACAATCTTAATGTGGGATTATTTAAAAAACTTTTTTTTGGGGATTATTTTTGCTTTCCAGTATGGTTATATAATAGATGAAAATGTAGTTTTAAATGANAAAGAGGGTAAATTAGTTAGTTATTCGTCTTCGTACTTTGAAATTCTAACCAATAAAGGAGAAAGGTTTAAAATAAAATTNAAGGAAGTATATGCGGGTGATTTTGAAATTTTCAGTGGTGCTTTGCATAGAGTTTCTAGAAAATTTAAAATCAATTCTTTAGAGGATGGGAAAATTATTAAATCTTCTATTATGAATCATCCTGTTTTTTTAATGAATGACAATTACTCTTTTGAAGAAGAAATTGATCAGAATGATCAATGTTGGATTTCTTTTTATTTCAATGTTATGAACTACAGAGATGCTAATGTTATTAATAAATTTATTAATCAATTCTCTACTTTGAAATAATTAGGTTATTTTGATTAGTATATTTGTTTTATATGGGAAGTTCAATTGGTAAATTATTTAAGCTAACCACTTTTGGTGAGTCTCATGGGTCAATGATTGGAGGTGTTGTAGAAGGTTGTCCATCTGGACTTAAATTGGATATTGAATCTATTCAAATAGATCTTGACCGTAGAAGACCTGGACAAAGTAAAATAACTACTAGTAGAAATGAATCTGATCAAGTACAAATAATATCTGGTATTTTTGAAGGCATTACTACGGGTTCTCCNATTGGATTTATTATTCCAAATAANAATGCTAAAAGTAAGGACTACAGCAATATTAAAGATGTTTATAGACCTTCTCATGCGGATTATACTTTTGATGAGAAGTATGGTGTNAGAGACTANAGAGGAGGAGGAAGGTCATCCGCTAGGGAAACTGCATGNAGGGTAGTTGCAGGAGCAATTGCTAAACAGATACTTTCTCATTATAATATTGATTTATTAGCTTATGTCTGTAGTGTAGGTAATTTAAAAATAACTAATGAGTCAGAAGATTTGGATCAGCTTAGAAAATTATCTTCTGAAAATATTGTAAAATGTCCTGACAAAGAGATGGCTAAAAAGATGGCCAATTATATTGGTGATTTAAAATCAAAAGGAGATTCTGTTGGTGGCCAAATTTTTTGTTTGATNAAAGGTGTTCCACCTGGTCTTGGTGATCCTGTTTTTGATAAGTTACATGCTGATTTAGGTAAGTCAATACTTTCTATTAACGCTGTCAAAGGTTTTGAATATGGTTCTGGTTTTGATGGTACTAGTATGTTAGGATCAAATCATAATGATGTATTTGAAAGTGATGATGGAAAGGTCATTACTAAGACTAATTTTTCAGGAGGAATTCAAGGCGGAATATCAAATGGACAAACTATTTATTTTAAAGTTGCATTTAAACCTGTTGCTACAATTTTAACGAATCAAAAAAGTATTAATAAAGAAAANNAAAATATTGAATTAACTGTAAAAGGAAGGCATGATCCTTGTGTTGTTCCTAGAGCAGTTCCAATAGTAGAAGCTATGGCTGCANTAGTTATTGTAGATCATTTATTGTTAAATAGNACTGTCAAATTATGAACTCAAAAAATAAAAGTTTAGCACTTCATTGGCAAGTAATTATTGGTCTTGTATTAGGAGCTGTATATGCTTGGTTTGCAGTAGCTAATAATTGGATCAATTTCACAATGGATTATATTAATCCTTTTGGAAATATATTCATTAATTTATTGAAAATGATAGCAGTTCCTTTGGTTTTGTTTTCTATTATTTCAGGAATTATATCTCTTAAGGATATTACCCAATTGGGAAGAATGGGAATAAAAACTCTTGGNTTATATTTGTTAACTACCTTATTTGCTGTTTCCCTAGGATTGGTTTATGTAAATCTTGTAAAACCTGGTGAAAATCAGTCAGATGACATAAGAACTGAAAAAAGAATTGAATATGAAATATGGCTTTCTGAAAACCCTCAAGTAGAGAGAGTGGATGATATTAATTTTTTATCAAATCCTGCTTTAGACGATAAAATAGNANAAGTTAGAACTCGTTTAAANGGGGAGGAAATGACTGGATGGGTTGCGGATAAAGTAAACAAGAGAGAAAAAGAAAAATCTAAAGGGCCTTTAAGTGCTTTAGAAGATGTATTTACATCTAATATATTTAGGTCTTTAACGGATAGTAAAATGCTTCAAATAATTTTATTTGGTATTCTTTTTGGAGCTGTATTGTCNATGGTTTCTAAAGAAAAAGCTAAACCTGTAATTAATTTAGTTGAAGGTTTAAATGAAGTTTTTGTAAAAATGGTAATGGTTATTATGAAAGCCATGCCGTTTTTTGTTTTTGCATTAATGGCAGGTCAAATTGTAAAAGCTGCAGGAAGTGATCCTGATAAGTTTGCAGAANTAATGAAGTTTTATCTATGGTATGGTGCAGTAGTGGTAGCGGGTTTGCTTACTATGGCTTTTGTTGTTTATCCAACAATTGTAAAGCTACTGACTGGCTTAGGATTTGGAAAGTTTTTAAAGGGGGTTAAAGATGCTCAAATTACAGCTTTTAGTACAAGTTCTTCGGTAGCTACCTTACCTATTACAATGGGTTGTTTAGAAAANAANNTAAAAGTATCTAAATCCACTACAAGTTTTGTTCTTCCAATTGGGGCAACAGTAAATATGGATGGAACCAGTTTATATCAAGGAATAGCTGTAGTTGCTTTGGCACAATTTCATATGATTGATTTAAGTATTGCTCAACAACTTGTAATTGTAGGAACGGCAACAGTTGCATCTATTGGTGCTGCTGCAATACCTAGTGCTGGTTTAATCTTAATGATGGTTGTATTAGAATCTGTAGGTTTAAATCCTCTATGGATTGCTATTATTTTTCCGATTGATAGAATTTTAGATATGTGTAGAACAGTTGTTAATGTAACTGGTGATGCTACTGTAGCATCAATANTTGCTTATTCTGAAAATGAATTTAATGTTTCTNAAGACAATATATCAGATTAAACTATTTTCTTTTGCAATTTTTTGCATGGGTTATTTTAATTTTTTTCCTCAGGAGATGGTATGTGATAAAGTAGTTCCTAGTTCTGTAAAGAAGCTATATGAAAAGGGTAAAAATTATAAGAAATATGATTATAAACATAGAGTAAAATACTATAAGGATGCTTTAGAGCAGGAAGAGGATTGTTTACTTTGTGTTTGGGAATTAGCTAAGATGTCTTTTAGAAGAAGATATTCCGCAGGTGAGCCCATGGATTTTCCAAAAGAATATTTTTTAAAATTAGAAGGGATGTGTCCTTCTTTTCATGCTGATATGTATTACTATTTAGGTATGATCTATTACATGGAAAAAAATGATTGTGAAGCAGTTAATTATTTTAATAAGTTTTTAGAATTTCCTNNAGAAGACAAAAAAAAGATTGCTGTAAATTATAATGATCAAAAGGAATACGTAGAAGCTTCTTTAGAAATGTCTAGTTATTTCTGTGATTTTTATACTAATCCTGTCCCATTTGATCCTAAGGTATTAAAAAATGTATCTACTGCAGATAAAAATGAAGTTCTGCCTATGATATCTCCAGATAACGAGCAGATTTATTATACTTCAGAATTTGATCATGAGGTAAAAGGAGATGTTTTCATTCATCATGAACAAATTTTNACATCTAGTAAAAGAGAAGATTTTAGAAAAAATTTTAANGGAGGAAATTCNTTAGANGAGCCATTTAATGTAGGTCCAAAGTATGGTGGAGCAACACTTTCNTTAAATAATAAAGAAATGTATATATGTGCATGTATGCCAAATGGAGCTTATATGAATTGTGATATTTATAGTTCAAAGTTGCAAACTGTTAATAGAGTTTATGAAGATAATGGAAGAAAATACGATACGGTTGTAAAAGTGTGGTCTCCATTAAAAAACATAGGACCAAATGTTAATGGTCCTCAATCTTGGGAAGCTCAACCATCTTTGTCTTCAAATGGTAAAACACTGTACTTTGCTTCTGCAAGACCTGGTGGTTATGGTAAAATTGATATTTATTACAGTGAAAAACTGGATGATGGTTCTTGGGGAAAAGCTAAAAATATAGGAAGACCTATAAATACTACCGAGAGTGATAAGTCACCATTTATTCACACAGATGGCAAGACATTATATTTTGTTTCTGAATCATCAGATTTAAGATGGGGTGCAGGTGATTTTGATATTTTTTACGCAAGAAAATCTAAGGAAACTGGAAAATGGAGTGCCCCAACAAATATTGGTTATCCAATAAATAGTGAAGCGCCAGAAGAGTCTTTAATTGTTAGTGTGGATGGAAGATTTGGTTATTTTTCTTCTCAAAGAAGTAATGGCTTGGGTGGAAAGGATATTTTTTATTTTGACATACCTGAAAAAGCAAAACCAGACAAGATAATATTAGCAAAAGGTCAAGCGGAGTCAGATGACTCTGAAAGGTTGAGTAAAACAAAAATATCTTTAAGAAATTCAGATGGAACTAAGCAAGAACAAGAAATTAATATAGATGATGATGGAGATTTTGTAGCAGTAGTTAATGTAGAAGATGTTAAAGGAGATGCACTTATAGAAATAGAGAGTGAAGGAGGTGCTTATCAGTCACTACTAGTTACAGAAGAAGATGTTTCACAAACAGTTATTAAAGATAAAGAAATTGAAGTAAATGCGGTAGAAAAGGGACAGTCTTATACCATTAATGATATTAAATATGAAACAAATTCATCTATACTACTAAGTTCCTCTAAAATTGTATTAGATGGATTTTCTGATTGGTTAAAATCTAATAATGAATTTAATATTGAAATACAGGGACATACTGATAATGTAGGTTCTGATGAAGATAATATGGCATTGTCTATGGATAGAGCTTTCTCTGTAATGGAATATTTAATATCAAGGGGAGTGGATAAATCTAGGTTATCTTTTAAAGGATATGGAGAGTCATCCCCAAAAACTTCTAATGAATCCCCTGAGGGAAGATCAACTAATAGAAGAACAGATTTTTTGATACACTAATCAATTTATATTGTATTTTTAATATTATGTTTTTAGAAAATTCAGTTAACCATAAAGAACAATTAGGTTGGATAGAAGTTATATGTGGTTCCATGTTTTCTGGAAAAACGGAAGAATTAATAAGAAGATTGAAAAGAGCAAGCTTTGCAAATCAAAAGGTGATTATTTTTAAGCCAATTAGTGATGTTAGATATAGTGATAAAAAAGTTGTGTCTCATGATTCAAATGAAATTTCTTCCGTTCCAGTAAAAGAGCCAAATGATATATTAAAATTAATTGATGATGTCGATGTTGTAGCTATAGATGAAGCGCAATTTTTTGATGACTCAATTGTGGATGTATGTAATAATTTAGCCAATAAAGGTTTAAGGGTAATTGTTGCTGGTTTAGATATGGATTTTAAGGGGGTTCCTTTTGGTCCTATGCCTAATTTAATGGCAATAGCTGAATTTGTTACTAAAGTTCATGCTATTTGTACAAAGACTGGAAATTTGGCTAATTTTAGTCATAGAATTTCCGAAAATGAAGATCTTGTTCTTTTAGGGGAAAGAGATGAATATGAGCCCCTGAGCAGAGCTGCTTTTTTTAAAATAAATAATAATAAGTAAAGATGAAAAAGTTTATTGCTGCCATAATTTTAGTTGTTTGCACATATAATATTTCAGCACAAAAATTAGATAAAGTTAGAACGGTTGATAAAGAAAAAAAAGAATTATCAGATGAGGAACTAAAGAAAAAAAAGAAATATATAATTAATCTAATTAATCTTGGTTACAATGATAAAACCATTAGGCTTAAAACTAGTGCAAGTAAAAATCAGATTAAAGCAATAAGAAAAGAGATTGGTATGTAGGTTAAATCAAAATCAATCCTATTACTGAAACAATAAAGTAAACAGTAATAGTTTTTGCATCCACATAATTTTGAGAAATTCTTTGGCCAAATAATAAAACTAGTAGTGCAGTAGAGCATAAGATAAGACCTAATGTGGAAAATAACAGAAAATCAGGATTACAAATTGAATAGATAACACCAATCAATGAAAATATACCTCCTAAAGTCTCAAGAATTAAAACACTAAAAAGAGCCAATTGAACTAGTATTTTAGGAAACTTCTCTGTAAGTGTTTCTTTTGTGAAATCTAAATTGCCTTTCCAATTAAAAATTTTATCTAAACCGCTTTGGGTAAATACAATTGCATGAAAAATTAAAATAAAAGTTATGGGAATATTAATGTTTTCTAACATATTAGAATATTTATTTTGTAAAAATAAATATTCTAGTTAAATAGAAGAATACTACATTTAAAATTTAAATCTTTTAGAACCATTGTTCAAACCATGTTTAAATTGGTTCTCTAAATTCTCTATAGTTGATTTAAGCTCATTCATCATTTTATCTACATCGGCTTTAGTGTAATCAAACTGGTCTCTGTTAGCACATTTAGTAAGTGAGGTCAAATGATCAAGTGCATTTTGAATCCTTCTAGTTGCAACAACTTGAAATTTGTCTTTTTTAGAAAGTGTTTTTTTTACCATAAGTCAAATA
>PBJU01000031.1 GCA_002721285.1 Crocinitomicaceae bacterium | reverse complement strand
CGCAAGAAACGCATTATTTTCAGGGCTTACCCCTNTNGAAATTAAAAGAAAATACCCAAATAAATGGGTAGATGAAGANACTAATGAAGGTAAAAATATGCATGAAGATTTCTTTTTACAAGAAAATTTAAANCGAAATTTTATTAANTGTAAATCTGCCTATTTTAAAATAACTAATTTAAATTCAGGNAAAAAACTANTAAGTCAATTCAATAATTTACTGCACAANGATTTAAATGCGATTGTATATAATTTTGTGGACACGCTATCTCACGCAAGAACAGACATGGAGGTTATAAAAGAACTTGCTGAAGATGAATCTGCATACCGATCAATCACATTAAGTTGGTTTAAACACTCTCCACTTTATGATATAATAAAAAAGATAAGTGAAAACAAATGCAAAGTGATGCTTACCACTGATCATGGTACTATCAGAGTAAAATCCCCCACTAAAGTTATTGGGCCAAAATCAACCAATAGTAACATGAGATATAAAGTGAGTAAAAATCTTTCTTACAACAAAAAAGATGTTCTAGAAGCTAATAATCCAGGAAAATTAATGCTACCAAGTAATCATCTAAGTAGTTCCTATATCTTTGCTAANGANGATCATTTTTTTGTTTATCCAAATAACTATAATCATTTTGCTAATTTATANAACGATACCTTTCAACATGGTGGAATATCCATGGAAGAAATGCTGATTCCTTATGTGTTTTTAAAAAGTAAATAATTTATTCCTTTTGAAAACGAGAAGCTAATTCTAAATAGCTATATATAGATTTTATTTCCTCATCATTACAATCATTACAATATTTATAAGCAACATTTTTCATGCTTATAAGAGTTATATTATGAGTAATTAAATAATGATGAANATAATCAGAGAAAAGCTCTAAAAAGCAATCACTATTTGTTATATTAATTTGTTCAATTTGACTCATATATTCATTAGGNAAATGTAAAAAATAATTAAATAATGATGATTGTAAATTTTGTTGTTGATTGTTATTCAAATTCCCACAATGAATACTTAACACATGAAATGCATTTATCCTCCATGCATGATTATTNTCTTCNAGTTTTTCAACCACTTGATNAAAATACTCATCTTTGAAAGAAGTATCTTTCCCATGAAGATGAGATAAAATATACTGTTCAGTATTAACTGGTCCATTTAAAATTTCTTGATAATTAATNCCATCTAAACTTGAATAAATCTCTTGTGGTTCATTATTGCATCTTATAAAAAAGAAAAAAGAAAAATATATAAATAAGTACCTCGTCATTAAACTGCTTTATATTGAAAAACTATTCTTACCAAACATCCAAAACCAATCATTGCTACAATTAAATGCAAAGGTTGAAAAGCAACAGGTAGGTTATAATCTGCTAAAATTTTTCCTATTAAACCTTCTATAACAATCAAAACAACTAACAGAAATATTTCTTTAATTTTCAGCTTTTTGAAATAAGATAATACAGACAAACAAACAGCATAAATTATCAAAAACAAAGCAGCAGTTCTATGAGAAATGAAAAATCTAAAATTAAGAAAATTCATATCTGCCCTGTCATGGGATTTTAACCATTCATCCACTANTTGCCTAACCTGAGTTCCTAAAATAATCTGAATTAAAAAAAACACTACTCCAATTAATGCAATATATTTTAACCAGAAAGGGATATTAGATTTTTCTTTTGACCAATATGCAATAATAAATATTTGCCACCCGATCATTACTGCTGCTATAACCATATGAACAGTTAATACCCACGGAACAATGTTAGTAGCTACCACCATTGCACCCCACCAAGCTTGAAAAGCTGTCAAAATTATTAACCCAAAAGCTAATAAAGATTTAATAACTCTATTCTCATCACTAAATAAAGCAAGAATAAATCCAAAAAANATAAACACNCCAGCTAAAGCTCCAATTANTCTATTGGCATATTCAAACCAAGTATTCCAAACGTTAAANGGTTGTTCATATAATAATGAATCATCTNCTAATAATTCANCTGCTTTNTCTTTAAGTCCAATAGAATTTAAAAACTTAGAAAACTTAATTATTTTTTTAGCTCTTATTGATGAGTAATAATCTTGGTAATTTTCTGGTAAATCAGAAACACTTGTAGGTGGAATATATTGATTAAAACATTTTGGCCAATCCGGACATCCCATTCCTGAACCAGTCATCCTTACTACTGATCCTGCAACAACAACTAAATAAATAGCAATTAGAGTAATCCAATGATATCTTATCAAATTAATTTTTTTGTAAAAATTCAATTATTGTTAGATTATTAAAAGTTTGTTCAATTTCTATTTGTAATTACGTACTTAAAAAGCCAATATTCCTTTTAAGTCCCTGAAATTTAGTTCTTTTTAAAGCTGATTTTTTAAATAATTTTTGATACATATGCTCATCTAATTCTTGCCATTCCTTTTTCGTTAAACTAAGCAAATCAGCAGGTGGATCAAATAATGACTCTTTGTGAGGAGTAGCTAGTCTATTCCAAGGACAAACCTGTTGACAGACATCACATCCAAACATCCAATTATCCATTTTCCCACTAAATTCTTTTGGTATAACCTCATCTTTCAACTCAATAGTTAAATAGGATATACATTTTGATCCATCCACAACATATGGTTTAATAATCGCTTCTGTAGGACAAGCGTCAATACATCTAGTACATGACCCACAATAATCTTTTATAGGAAGATCGGTTTCTAATTCTAGATCTAAAATAATTTCAGCAATAAAAAAATAAGATCCTTTTTTCTTATTAACTAAATTACTATGCTTACCTATCCAGCCTAAACCACTTTTCTTTGCCCAAACTTTATCCATTACTGGAGCTGAATCAACAAATCCACGCATATTTACTTCTCCAAAAGTAATTGTAATAAAGTCTTGAAACTCTTTTAGTCTTTTCTTAATAACAAAATGATAATCTTTTCCAAAAGCGTACTTGGAGATTTTTGGTGCTTCTGGATCTTGCTGTTTATTTGGAGTATAATAATTATATAATACAGTAATTACCGATTTAGCATCATGAACCAATTTTCTAGGGTCTGTTCTTAAATCAAAATGATTTTCCATGTATTGCATCTTTCCATGGTAATCATTTGAAAGCCATTTTTCTAGATTTCTAGCTTCTTTTTCTAAGAATCCAGCTTTAGAAATTCCAACATGAGAAAACCCTAAGTCAAAAGCCTTCTGTTTAATAAGAGCTGTTTGTTGTGTTTTATCATTCAAAATATTTCCTTTTGACCAAAGTTATCCCTAGGCTTATTCAAATGCTTATATGCTAAATCCGTCACCATTCTTCCTCTTGAAGTCCTAACTAAATAACCTTGCTGTACTAAAAAAGGCTCATAAACTTCTTCAATTGTGCCAGATTCTTCACCAACTACTGTAGCTAATGTATTTATTCCAACTGGACCGCCTTTATATTTATCAATAATTGCTACTAAAATTTTATTATCCATTTCATCCAATCCATGCTTATCTACATGTAATGCAGTTAGTGCAATTTCTGTAATTTCTCTATTAATGATTCCGTCTCCTTTTACTTGTGCATAATCTCTTACTCTTCTCAATAAGGCATTAGCAATTCTTGGGGTTCCTCTGCTTCTACCAGAAATTTGAACAGAAGCGTCATTTTCAAGAGGAATATCTAGAATTCCTGCAGAACGATTCACAATTGATTTTAATAATTCTTGATTATAATATTCTAATCTGCAATTAATCCCAAATCTAGCTCTGAGTGGAGCAGTTAAAAGACCGCTTCTAGTAGTAGCTCCAATTAATGTAAATGGATTTAAATCAATTTGAACTGTTCTTGCATTCGGTCCTGTATCTAAAACTATATCAATTTTATAATCTTCCATAGCAGAATATAAATATTCTTCAATAACTGGACTTAATCTATGAATTTCATCAATAAAAAGAACATCCCCAGTTTCAAGATTTGTAAGTAACCCAGCTAAATCACCNGGCTTATCTAATACTGGCCCAGATGAAATTTTTATTCCAACATTCATTTCATTGGCAATAATTTGAGCAAGTGTAGTTTTTCCCAATCCAGGAGGCCCATGAAGAAGTACATGGTCTAGTGATTCTTCTCTCATTCTTGCAGCAGAAACAAAAATTTTTAAGTTATCTACAACCTGTTTCTGACCGGCAAAATCAGCAAAATTTTTAGGTCTTAAAGCAACTTCATAGGCTTTATCACTAGTATCTTGATCTTCAGATCTAAAGTCATATTCTTCCATCATATTGTAAATATAATCATGTATCTGTCACTTGTAAAATGTACTTATATATTTCTACAAACTTTAAATTTAAACGAAGTATTAATGTTTGAACTGTTAAACTCTTATCATAAACCATTTTGTCATGTGAGGAAAGTCTTAAACCAGTTCCAAAACCAATGTTGAAAAAATTAAACCCTTTATATTCAATAATAAAAGAAGGTTCAAAAAACTGGTAATATCCATTTGAATTACTTCTTATTTTACCAAATCCAAAATCTAAAGGAATTTCAGCAGCCCATGAATCATTAAGATTAATTAAATATTCCCCAAAAAAAGTAATCGCATTAAACCTTAAATTATTTCCATTAATTCTTTTTAACCAACAGTAACCAACTCCAAACCTAATAGTTTCGTTGTATTCGATATAAGGTTTTAATTCCCTTACTCCGCTAATATCAGACCCTAAAGAAAAATATTTGTTTTCAGCTTTAAACCCTAGCTTAGGAGTTGAGCTTAAAATTGTTTTGATTGAATCTAGAGAAGAATTAAAATTGGATACTTGAGCGCTAAAATTCAGATTAAAAAGTATTAATAAAAACAAAAAAGTCCGCATTTTTAAAAATACGGACTTTTTTAAAAGATTTATAAAAAACTTCAATGTTCTTCTTCATCATCTTCCAAAGGAATGTGTTGCGGAACAAAATCAGAATCTTTACCAGGCTTACTAAAATCATATGGCCACCTGTGAACAGTTGGTATTTCGCCGTACCAATTTCCATGGATATGCTCAACTGGTGTAGTCCACTCGAGGGTATTACCCTTCCAAGGATTTTGTGAAGCTTTTTGACCTCTAAAAACAGAATAGAAAAAATTGAAGAAAAATATAAGCTGAGCAACAACTCCAATTGAAGCGAAAATTGAAATTAAAATATTTAAATCTAGAAAGTGATCAAACATTGGAAAGTTTGTATTTTCATAATACCTTCTGGGTAATCCACCTTCACCTAAAAAGTGCATTGGTAAAAACACCCCATAACCACATACAATAGTTACCCAAAAATGAACCATTCCCATTCNCTTATTCATTACTTTTCCATAAAGCTTAGGAAACCAATGGTAAACACCTGCAAACATCCCTAGAATNGCNGTCATTCCCATCACAATATGAAAGTGCCCCACAACAAAATAAGTATCGTGCTGAGAAATNTCTANTGCAGAATCAGCCAATATTATTCCTGTTACTCCTCCTGAAATAAAGGTAGATACAGAACCAATGCAAAANANCATTTGAGGAGTCATAACAACATTTCCACGCCAAATGGTGGTAATATAATTAAATGCTTTAACAGCAGATGGTATAGCAATAAGAAGAGTTGTAAAAGTAAATACACCTCCTAAAAAAGGGTTCATACCTGTTAAGAACATATGGTGACCCCAAACAATAAAAGATAAAAAACCAATAGCAAGCATTGAACCTATCATTGCTCTNTAACCAAATATTGGTTTTCTGGAACAAGTAGAAATAATCTCAGAAGTCATTCCTAAAGCAGGTAACANTATAATATATACTTCAGGNTGGCCTAAAAACCAAAATAAATGCTCGTATAGGATTGGGCTACCTCCNGTAGCATCCAAAGCACCTGACGAAGTGACAATATCACTCATATAAAAACTAGTACCAAAACTTCTGTCCATTAATAGTAAAACCGCACAAGANAGTAGAACCGGAAATGAAAGTACGCCAAGAATGGCAGTAATAAAAAATGCCCAAATCGTTAAAGGCAATTTAGTCATGCTCATTCCTTTTGTTCTTAAATTAAGAATAGTAACGATATAATTGATCCCTCCTAACAAAGAGGATGCAATAAAAACGGTCATTGATAATAACCACAAGGTCATACCAAGTCCTGATCCTGGTTGAAGTTCCTCTAAAACACTTAATGGAGGATAAACAGTCCAACCTGCCATTGCGGGACCAGTTTCAATAAATAATGATGCCGCCATTAATACACTTGATAAGAAAAATAACCAGTAACTGATCATATTCATTAGCCCAGAAGCCATATCTCTAGCGCCAACTTGAAGTGGAATTAGTAAGTTAGAAAATGTTCCGGATAGTCCACCAGTCAAAACAAAAAATACCATTATTGTTCCATGAAGTGTCACGAGTCCTAAATACCAATTACTATCTAACATTCCATCCGGAGCAGCATCTGAACCTAAAATCGTTTCCAGAATTGGAAACTGTTGATCAGGCCAACCTAATTTCATCCTAAATAAAGCGGATAGAATGATACCTATTGCNCCCATAAACATTGCAGTAAGTAAATATTGACGAGCAATCATTTTATGATCTTGAGAAAAGATATATTTAGTTATAAAACTTTCCTTATGATGGTGATGTGTTGCATGTGCCATATCAGTAATTTTTTACAAATTTATAAATTATAAAGATGCTTGTTCATTTGTCTTAGGCCAAACTACCTCTTGACCTGAAAAAGTTAAACGCTTTTTGTCTCCTTTGTTTTCAATCCATTGATTAAATTCTTCTTGGGTTTCAACAATTACATTTANTTGCATGTTAGAATGTCCTGCTCCGCAAATTTTATTACAAAGTAATATATAATTAAAGTCCACTTTTTCTTCTTCTTCACCAATTCTTCTTTTTCTTTCATTATGAATAACATTAATATTTTCCCAATGCTTGATTACCTTTGGATCTGCTCTCATTTCTTCTGTCGTAATAGTTGGTGTTAAAGCAAAACTAGTTTCCATTCCAGGAACAGCATTAATTTGAGCCCTAAAATGNGGAAGCCANGGACAATGGATGACATCTTTAGATCTAAATCTGAAAGTGTANGGTTGNTTTTTAACTAAATGAATTTCCTGTACAATAATATCATCATTACTGGCTTCATAAACGGAATTGTTNTCATCTTTTTTATCAATTGAAGCTTGNATTCTATATTTTCTTCTTTTCAGTCTATCAAGATCATCTCTTAGTTTAGAAACTTTTGAGTCAGAAAGTAAATATTCCCCAGCNTCATTTTTACTAAAAGAAAGAATAGAATCAATATTGTGAACTTTTCTGTCAATTTCAGAATAGGTGTCTTCAATAGTTTTAGACGAAATAACACCAAGAGGATTGGATCCTGAAACCATTTTATAATCTGCCTTGCCTAATGTGTTATCAGCACCAGAATACCTAACAATCCATCCAAACTGATAGGCATATACTTCAATATATTCCCCTTCTTCTTGNTGGTACATAATTTTGTTCCATGTCATTAGCCCGTAAATAACAATGAATGCTAANGCTATNGCAGGAACTATAGTCCATAANGCTTCTAATTTGTTATTGTGCGGGTAATAAAGTGCNTTTCTTTCTTCTCTGTAATAGTATTTCCAAGAAAAACCAAAAAGTAATGTATTAGTAAAAAAGAAGACAGGAAGTATTATATACCAGTTTATCATCAACAAATCATCTATATCTTGACCATGTTTTGATGCTGCTTGATAAAGGCCTGAATTAGCACCATATTCAATAATTAGCCAAATGACAAAACCAAAAAAAACAAACATAAAAACTAACATTAAATTTGCCATTAGCATNTTTTCACTTCTTGTAACTTTCTCTTGATTTTTATCTCCAGTGACCTTTGCAGCTAAATCATAAATTTTCATTAACTGCACTAATGCGATAAAGAAGAGGGCAACTGTAATTATTATTATAAATTTATACTCCATAATGACATTTATGATTAAAACTCATGATGTTTACTTTCACCCAAGTAAGGGTGATTTTTTTGTAATAATGGTGATTTAGTAATTGATTTCAACACTGTGTATGTAAAAAATCCCAAAAATAGCATAAACATTCCAAGTTCCAACAAACCTAGCTCCCATTGATCAAATAATGTTCCNGGCATNACCATATTAAATACATCAAACCAATGACCAATAAAAATNAATAATCCNATTACTATCAAATATCCNGCGGATTTTTTGGTATCGGCAGACATAAAGAAAACCATTGGAAAAAAGAAATTTACAATAAATGTTCCAAAAAATAATATTTTATAATTAGCAATTCTTTCAGTNTAATAAATTACTTCTTCAGGNATGTTAGAGTACCAAATNAACATGTATTGTGAAAACCACAAATAACTCCANAGNAAACTTAAAGCAAACATCCACTTACCAACATCGTGAATATGACTGTCTTTAACAAACGGTAAGTATCCATTTTTCCTNAAGTACAANGTAATCATNTGTACCATAATCATACCGCTTAACCATATTCCTGAAAACACATACCATCCAAAAAGTGTGCTGAACCAATGCGCATCAATTGACATAATAAAATCCCAAGCCATTGTGGAAGAAAAAACTGCAAAGAAAACTAGAAATAAGGCTGCTCTTCTATACATTGTGAAATGAGTTTTTGTTCCTCCACTTGTATCTTCTTGCTTAGACTTCTTCTTAAACCATAATAGAAAAAGATAAAATGTTAAGAAATAAGCAATAACTCTAATCCAAAAAAACGGNATATTCAAATATGCCTTTTTCCCATAAATTATAGGGTCAAAATGACTAGAATTTGGATCCGTTAGTTCTGGATCCATCCAATGATATATATGATGTCCTCCNAAAGTTCCAACAATAAAAACAATTAGTAGCACAACCATGCCAATCGGTAANGCAGAAAAAACACCTTCAATTACTCTTAATAAAACTACCGCCCATCCAGATNCAGTTGCATAGTGTNGAGCCAAGAAAAATAATGCCCCGAGTGAAATACCAAAAAAGAAAAATCCATTAACTAATAAATTGGACCAAAATCTTCTTAACCCAGAATCAAAAAAAGCTATTTCACCACTNTTGATCATATTTGATAANTGATCAGCTGCGCTTTCATCATGNCCATCGTGATGGTCTGAACTTGCAATGTGAGATAAATGGACATTCCAGAGAAATGTAGGCCCATGATGTCCATGTTCTGAATGATCAGCGTGAGATCCCTCAACATGATCTGAATGAACTTCATCNNAATGATNAGCATGNGANTCCNCANCATGNTCTGAATGAACTTCTTCCGAATGATCAGCATGNGACTCCCCAGCATGATCTGAATGAANTTCTTCCGAATGATTAGCATGTGACTCCCCAGCATGATCTGAATGAACTTCTTCCGAATGATTAGCATGTGACTCCCCAGCATGATNTGAATGAACTTCTTCCGAATGATTAGCATGTGAATCAATATTGTGGTGNGTAGCATCATGAAAAGTCAACTCATATCCACGCATTTTATTTTGCATTACTTCCTTGAGCTCTTCTTGTTTGACGGCGCCAGCATTACCATTATATTTTACTTCAATTGTATGATCATCGATTTTTGTTGCATAAACAAAATCTTTTTGTTGGAAAAATCCAATCACTAAGAAAATTAATCCTAAAGAGGCTATTCCAAGTGTAACTTTTTTTGCGGTATTAGAAATTTTATAATCCATTTAGTTAATCTTCTTTAGTTATTTCCTGCAATAATATTTGAACTTAGTTCTTCTAAATTTAACTTTCCATCAAACTGTAAAGTTCTTACGTACATTGTAACCTTCCATCTTTCATCCTTATTCAATTGCGAACCGTGAGGACCCATTGCATTCTTACCATGAGTAATTGTATGAAATACTGAACCAGGTTTTCTATCTTTTAAAGTATTATATGCTGGTGGTGCAGCAGGATAACCTCCAACAGTAATAACTTTACCATCTCCATTACCCTTTTTACCATGACAATGAGCACAAAAAACCTCGTATAGCCTCTTACCTTCTGAAATATTATTCTTAGTTATGTCTTCATCTTTATAATAATGAGATGGTAAATATACTTGTTCACCAGCCCTAATTCTTTCATCTTCAGATGGCCCATAATTAAATGGCATATTCGTAGCGGAAAGTGTTTTGTTTTTACTAAATGGTATTGTTCCTTTTACAGGCTTTCTTGCTGATATAGTTCTCTTTAAAGTGTCGTTAACTTTATCCCCTACTAATCCATAATCGACATATGCTTCAATAGCTTGAGATCTGTACATATCATCCACCCATTCATATCCAGGTGAATCTGGATTTTTTGAACAAGAATTAAATAGAACTATTAAAAATAGAACTAAAAGATATTTATATGTTCCTAAATTAACCATTTAAAACTTGTTTTTCTTCAATTTCTAAAAAATCAGTTGTTTTTATAAGATCTTGAATCTTTTTTAAATCACTTGCTGGATTNTCAGACAACTTGACCTCCATAACAAATCTATCATCTGTTGTTCTAGGGTCAGGGTTTCTAGGTGGCATACCAGGTAAAGTCTTGTTTCTTATTAAATAAGTAATAGACATGCCATGTGCAGCACATAAAACAGTAAACTCAAAAAATATTGGCACAAAAGAAAGCATATTTTCATGTAAACTAAAATTTGGTTTACCTCCAATATTCATNGGCCAATCTAAAATCATCATCCATCTTATACCAATTACAGCTAAAAGAGCACCAGTGATTCCGTATAAAAAAGCATTAATTGCCAATCTTGTGTGCTGAACTCCTATTACAGGATCAATTCCATGAATAGGCATTGGAGAATACACAGTAGAAATAGCAACTCCATTAGCAACTAGGTGCTTAGCGCCATCCATTAGCTTGTCATCGTCATCATACATTACAAATATTAATTTATCTCCATCCATATTTATGTATTAATGTGCTGTATGTTTATCCCAGTAACCTTTACCATGGCCATAGCCTTCTTTATAATTTTTACCAGATGATTTTAAAATTGTTTTAAGTTCTGCAATGGGTAGAACAGGAAAATACCTTGAGAACAATAGATAAAAGACAAAGAAAATTCCAATAGTTCCAATAAAGACACCTATATCAACCCAAGTTGGGTGGAAATAACTCCAAGATGACGGAAGGTAGTCCCTATGTAAAGAAGTTACAATAATTACAAATCGTTCAAACCACATTCCTATATTTATTATAATGGACATAAAAAATGAAAACATTAAGCTGGTTCTCAATTTTTTAAACCAAAATAGTTGAGGAGAAATAACATTACAAGTCATCATGCTCCAATATGCCCACCAATATGGTCCAGTAGCCCTATTTAAAAATGCATAAGATTCATATTCAACACCTGAATACCAAGAAACAAATAATTCAGTAATATAAGCTACACCTACTATTGAACCAGTAACAATAATTACAATATTCATATATTCAATGTGCTTGACATGAAGATAAGCCTCTAGCTTATATGCCTTTCTAAGAATTAGCATCAATGTTTGAACCATGGCAAACCCAGAAAATACAGCTCCGGATACAAAATAAGGAGGGAAAATTGTGGTATGCCACCCAGGGATAACGGATGTTGCAAAATCAAATGAAACTATGGAGTGAACAGAGAATACTAGTGGAGTAGCTAAACCAGCTAAAACTAAAGATACTTGTTCGAATCTATTCCATGCTTTTGCATCCCCGGTCCAACCAAAACTTAGTACTCTATAAGCTCTCTTGAAAATTGGTTTGGTTACTCTATCTCTTATAGTGGCAAAGTCTGGGATTAATCCTATATACCAGAATACTATAGAAACTGACATATAAGTTGTTATAGCAAACACATCCCATAAAAGCGGAGAGTTAAAATTAGGCCATAAAGAACCAAATTGATTTGGCAATGGAAATACCCAGTAACCAAGCCATAATCTACCCATATGAATTAAAGGAAACTGACCAGCCATAAAAACAGCGAAAATTGTCATTGCTTCAGCAGCTCTGTTAATAGCAAATCTCCATTTTTGACGAAACAATAAAAGCACAGCAGATATCAAAGTTCCGGCATGTCCAATTCCTACCCACCATACAAAGTTGGTAATATCCCAAGCCCATCCTACCGTTTTATTCAATCCCCAAACACCAATACCAGTACCTAATAAATAAACAATACAACCAATTCCCCATAAAGCAATAACAAGAGCTATCATAAAAAGTAAATACCAAGTTTTGGGAGCTTTACTTTCAATTGGCTTGATGATATCATCTGTTATGTCCTTGTAAGTTTTATCTGCAAGTATTAATGGCTCTCTTATGTCTGCTTCTTTATGCATTTATCTTTTGTTATTTAATGATTTACAGAATGAGAATCGTTAGAAACTACATCTGCAAGTATGTCTTCATCATTATTTCTTACTTTAACTTGATACCAAATATTGGGCTTAACACCAACTTCTTCAAGAGCTTGGTAAGCTCTATCAGATTGTGACGCTTTTCTAATTTTTGAATCTGGATCATTCCAATCTCCAAAAACAATACAATCGTTAGGACAAGCATCACCACAAGCACACATAACATCTCCATCAGCCACTTTTCTACCTTCTTTCTTAGCTTGTAATTTTGCCGCTTGAATACCCTGAACACAGAAACTACACTTTTCCATAACCCCTCTAGATCTAACAACAACGTCTGGGTTAAGTACCATTCTTGCCATAGTATCTTGATTTGGGTTTATATTTTTAAACTTTCTATAATCTCTGTAATTAAACCAATTAAATCTTCTTACTTTATAGGGGCAGTTGTTAGCGCAATATCTAGTACCAATACACCTATTGTAGGTCATCATATTGAGACCTTCATTACTATGAGTAGTAGCAGCAACAGGACAAACAGTTTCACAAGGTGCGTGATTGCAATGTTGACACAACATAGGCATGAAGACAACTGACGGGTTTTCTTCAGGAATCTCTAAATCAGCATAGTTGAAATCTCCTTCATGTTTTGCTTTTTCCCAGTTTTTCCTATTATCATCTTCTATAGATGAAAAATACCTATCCATTCTCAACCAATGCATGTCTCTTGCTCTTCTAACCTCATCCTTACCAACAACGGGTACATTGTTTTCAGAATGACAAGCTGTTATACAAACACCACAACCATTACAAGAAGTAAGATCTATTGACATACCCCACCTGTGGCCAACATTTTCAACCGGATGCTCGTCCCAAAGTGAGTATTCAGTCGCGTCTTTTTCGACATGAGCACCTTTTTCCTTACTATGTAATTTTATTGTAGGGTTATAAGCATCTTGATTGTTTTCAAAATTATCTTTCCAAAAATCAAAAGTAGTTTCTTTTACAATGGATGTTCTACCCATTATTGTATGATGGGTCTGAGTTCCAGCTAGTGCATATCTTTCTTCAGTTGGTGAAATATTACCAAAACCATTGTATGACAAATACCCATCTTTAAAATTACACAATCTAAATGCATTTGCTCCAATTGGAACTAATCCTCCATCTCCATTATCTAAATGATTACCAAATTCATCACATTGATATGCAGCTTTACCAATATCTTCATTATTTTCACCCCTTCCATATCCCATTGAAATACCAACAGTTCCACTTGTTTGACCAGGAAGTGGATATACAGGCAATTTAACCTCTACATCATTAACTGTTAGCTTAGCAACAAAAGCTTTTTCCTCCTGTCCTAAATGTATTCCATCCCAAGCAGATTTTTGATTAGAGTCATCAATACCGAAAACTTTATAGCAATCGGAAGGTGACATTGTAATATAATTATCCCAAACGATTTTTGAAATAGCATCAGGTAACTCTTGTAACCAAGGGTTAGCAGCATGATGACCAACACCTAATTCCTTTTGATATACTACAAATTCCCAATCAGAAGATGCATCATTATTTGAAGAACCTAAAGCAACATCATTAAAAACTAAATCTCCATGAGTTAATTCATTTTGACTATTTGAAAATCCGTTATGGATAGTCCAATTCCAAAATTCAGAGAAATCAAAATATTCAGCTTGATCTCCAATTCCATTA
This sequence comes from Crocinitomicaceae bacterium, assembly GCA_002721285.1. The sequence continues at coordinate 14,718 of PBJU01000031.1, read as the reverse complement.
TCCAACCAGTATTTCTGAACAAAATCATAAAATGCTTCACTTTCACTATTAGTTCTTCTAGCTAATCCAGCCCAAACAAGAAGAGTTTCTTGAGCTTGTCTAGTATTATAAAGAGGTCTAATTAATGGCTGTTGAATACTAAAATGATTAGATACCGGATTGTGGTCACACCAAGCTTCCAAAAAATTATGATCTGGACAAACAAATTGACAGTTGGAAGCAGTCTCGTCCATATATTCAGAAAAAGATACAGATAAATCAAGACCGGAAATAGCATCTCTCATTTGTTTACCTTCTGGGTGAGAATATACTGGGTTTGAGCCATAAAAAATAACTCCATCTAAATCACCAGATAATAATTCATTTTTAAATTCTTCTATTTCAACATCATCACCTTTATANAATTCAATCACATTTTCTGTATCAATAGTTTGGCCATAATTACCTAATTGATAATTAATCTTATTGACNAACATTTGAACATTTGGATTATTAGATCCTGCAATTAATAAAGANTTNCCCTTGTCATTTTTTAAACTCTCTACAGCTTTAACTAATTTAGAATTAGTATCCTCATTAAATTCAGTATGAAGAGCTTTCCCGTNTAAAACATCCAACATAGCCTTGGCTAAAGCTAANTCTTGAGATGGTTTAATTTGCCCTCTNTAATCNGCATTTGCACCAGAAAGTGACATNACAGATTCAAAATGAAAATGTTTAGACATCCANCCGTTTTCAGGTTTTCTTGTTTTACTAAAATCCGTTGAAAACTTAGAAGGTAAAATCCAATTACAAATAAAATCTGCATTAATTGAAACTAATGTTTTTGCAGAAGCAAAATTATAAGATGGAATAAAATTANTTCCAAAATTACTTTCATTAGCTTTTCTTATGCCGTAATAAGATTGAGCATCATATTGAATATGTTTAATGTCTAAGGAAGTTTCATTTTCAGCTTCAGAAGCAGAATATTTATCAATAAACTCTTTTATTACAGCATTTGTTGATGGAGAAATTATNGTATTAGATAAAATTCTAATTTTTCCATTTTTGGTAGAAAGAGCATTAATCTTACTTATAATTTCGGCATCAATACTAGCCCAAGATACTTGCGTTTTATTTGCAATAGGGCCTTCAAGTCTAGAACTGTTATATAAGTTTAATATGGAAGTAGAAATTCTTGGAATAAGTCCCCCTTGAGTAAAGCCATCTCTTTTCCCTTTTAACCAAATTGGTCTACCCTCTCTAGATTTAACAAGGATATTTGCAAAATCATTTCCATCGTAGTAAGTTGAAGAATACCAATTAGCAACCCCAGGTGTTATTTCCTCTGGTTTATTGACATATGGTATTGATTTTATAACCGCAGATTCACATGAAGCTAATGTTGCAGCAGCAAGACTGAAACCCATGAATTTCAAAAAATCTCTTCTACCANTTTTCAAATCGGTAGCTTGATCACTAGACAAAAACTCACCAACAGGAATTTCTTCNTGAAATTCTNTTTTACTGGANGAGACNAAATCAGGTGTCTGATGTTTCTCTGAATATCCTTTCCAATATGTTTTTGTCTTACTCATGAATATTTGTAATATATCTTAGTTTAGTAGTGGCATTTAGCACATTCCCATCCNCCAAGTTCTTTAACTGTTACTTTATCGTCTTCAAAAATTTTGTTATTAATGTCTGCTCTTGATTTGATTCGCTCATGAATATCCTCATAATAACCAGAACTTGCCAAATCAATTTCCTTTTTATTATGACACTCNATNCACCAACCCATTGTTAAAAGCGGCTTAGTTAATTTAATTATTCCTTTCTCCATTCCTTCATCAGTATCTGCNTAAGCATTNACCTCCTCTATGGAAGAAACTTTACCTAAAGTATAGGTCTGAACTGGACCATGACATTGCCTACAATCAATGTTTGCAGTTTTAGTATGGACGTGTTGAGCATGACTAAAAAAGACATGGTCAGGCAAATTATGGGCCTTATTCCAAACTAAAGGTTCCTCAATTCTATTACCAAATTCGTCCAAGTTATAATCTTTTTTTAGTTTATTGAATCCTGCTGCTTTATGAATTTTATCAATCTCTTCCGTACCATATTTAGGACCTTCATGGACTACGGCATGACAGTTCATACAAACATTTACTGATGGAATTCCTGCATGTTTAGATTTTTCAGCTGAATGATGGCAATACTTACATTCAATNCCCATATTGCCTGCATGAAGCTTGTGAGAGTAAGCCACTGGTTGAGAAGGTTGGTAATCACTAAAAACACCTAATTGAAAAGCTCTTCCAAATATTTCTACTCCTGAAAAAAGNCCTATAGCCAAAATTAAAATTGTGGTTACAAACCAGTTTCTAACAATCCACAATCTAAATTCAGTAATAAAAGTGCTTTTGTTGTCAATTTCTCTACCTTCTTTTACTGCAATTGCATTGTTAAGCTCTCTTTTAACACCAGAAATTGCGAATAATATGAAAACTAAAATAGATGCAATGACCCACCACCAAAAGGTGTCTGTTTCTCCTTTATCCACATTTAACACGAGTTCATCAGCTCCACCACCAGCAACAACAGGTGGAGCATAAGCATCCACATAAGCAAAAACAGCTTCTACTTCTTCTCTAGATAAATGACCTTGTGCAGTCATAGCAGTTGGAGAATAATCCCAAATAGCTTTTGCCATTTTGGATTTTCCACTATTATAAAGTTCTGTTGGATTTGCAACCCATTCATAAATTAAATCTTCTTCACCAGCATCTTGCCATTTTTGNANNGCNCCNTGNANNTTTGGACCNGTAGCATTTTTAATTGGNTGGTGACATGAAGCACANTTAGCTTTNAATAANTTTTCACCNTCTTGTGAAAAAATATTTAGAAAGCTTGTTGTCGAGATAACAACTGCAAAAAATAGTTTAAAAAAAGTCTTAAAACTAAAATTAATCATCTATTCGTCTAAAGTTTAACTAACTTTGAGTAGCAAATTTAACAGGCAAACTTATAATCACCATGTTTGTTAGCATAATTGTCATGGAATTATCTTAATTTAGAATCTTTCTAAATTAAAAGGNTGTTTTGTTGCGAGTTTTTAGAGAAAATTTAAACAAAAAAACATCTTAAATAAATTTTAAATTCTAATTTGGCATAATTATGGATTGTANATAGATTTTTGATAAGTGTAAAATAAAAGATTTTGAGTAAAAAAATTTTAATACTATTTAACATCATAGCTTTAGGAAGTTATGGTCAAGAAAAATGGACTTTGTATCCAGAAAAAAATGATTCAGTTGATAAAACAAATCCTNCTACTATAAATGANTCAACNTTANTAAATCAAAGGGATTCAATTACAAAACCATTTAGTTTCATTGCTGATAAAGGTTATTTAAAGCAAAATAAAGACCCAAGAATAGATTCCCTAAATAGTCATCTTTCTAAATATGGTTATTATANNGGTTATACTGTTCAAATAATAGTATCCCAAGAGACAAAAAAAATAAGAGAGATTAGAAAACGATTTACAGAAAATTTTCCTAAAGAAAATTTATTTGACGAATATACTGCTCCAAACATTTTTTTATATGCAGGTAAATTCAAAATGAAAAATGATGCTGTTATATTAAAAAAAGAGTTAGAAAAAATATTCGATAATATAATGGTTGTCGAAAAATCATTTCAACTCAATTCAGAAAGCAAATAAAAAAGGGTNCCAATTAGCACCCTCATATAAAATTNTAAGTTNTTAAGATATTTAGAAAATCGCTAAAAAGTCTGCGTTTTCAAAGAACTTAATAAATTCTCTGTCTTTTTTTGCTTTATCTTTNAAGCTAGGATCTTTATCAAAAGCTAATTTTAAATTCTCTGTAACCATTTCAATATTACCAGTCCTTGATCCAATGATTGCTCTTAAGTAACTNCTATTTGCACCATCATTATTAANATCATCTAAAACATCTTCAGCAACATCATTATGCTCAGCTAATAAATTAGCCAATGCAAGATTAAAAGATTTATTATCCATCATTGAAGTTATAGCCTCTTCATATTTACCTTCCTCAATATACACTAAACCTAAGTTATATTTAGATTCTGGAGTGTTTGAACCTTCAAACATAGCTTTAATATCATCATTAGATTTACCAGCTTGACGATGCTTAACAGCAGCAACATTATTTGTTACTGTCCCATTGTCTGTAATTGCAAGCGCTTTGTCAAATGATTGACCTGCACCATCAACATCACCCATCATATATAAAACATATCCTTTATTNTTAATGATTCTCCAATCATTAGCAAACAACCTTTCTGCTTCATTATAATTCTTTAGCTTGGTATTTAAATCTTCTTCATTAATAGATGCTTGAAGTATTTCTTCAACATTTAAAGTGTCAGGATTAGTNGCAATTAAGTTTTTTAGCTCCTCATCACTGTAACCTACCTCATCATAATTTACAGTNATCGTTGCTCTTCTNANTTGTGGAAGGACTTGTTTTTCTAAAAACTTATATGTCTTTGCCATGTTTCTAATTTCTTGCTCTCTCTTATTTAAATCAGANGTCATTTGAAGAACTCTTAGAATTAGTTCCTTATCTTCATTGTCTGTTTTAGAAACTTCATCTTTAAATCCAGCCCAATCTTCGCCTTTAGGTGAAACATTATAAAAAGTCTTTTCTTTACCAGCGTCAAACTTCATTCTTCTAGATTTGGAAATTAAAAATTTCATTGCACTATTTCCTCTATCTAATGCTAAATCAGTATTTAAATCAATTTCTCCTTCAGGTGAAGCAAATGANGTNATTTCAATAGATTTAACTTCAGTTCTTGAACCTTCTTTCATAGAANTAGAAATAAATTCAAAAAGATCTTTCACGTCCTTATCTCTCATCTCTTTAGATGAAATATTATGTTTACCTTTAGAAAAATTAATTGTAGCTGTTTTAGTGAAAGAATTAACTCTCTTAAAATTACATTCCTTAGTATATATAGTATGATTATCCAATTCTAATAGCTGTGGAGTTGTAATTGTTGCATCAGCAATTTTATCAGTTGTTATTGGTTCAATAGCTTGCTCACCACCTTTAGTTACAACAATTCGAACCTTAACTTCACCTTCTGACATACATTTTTGAAAAGGAACAGTACTNGAATAATTAAACGCCATTCCTTCTGGTGGAACTACTTTTCCATTACCCGCAGCTTTTGATCCTTGAAAGATTTCTGTTTGAAAAGCAACTTCATTTCCATCAGCACAGAATAAAATAGGAGTTACTTCCGCAACAGCCTTTGCATTAAGTCCTTTTTCAATGAATTTTCCATTTATCTGTAAGGTTACGTCTCCACCGTGCATTTGTAGTGGATTTTGAACAACATCATATTCTAAATCTTCAATTACAGAACAGCTAGAAAATAATGTAAAGAATACTATTGCAATAGCACTTAATTTATTGATATTCATGGTTTTCATAAGAATATTTTTTTCGTCTTTTTAAAATTTCGTGCAAGTATAAGTACTTTATTCCACAAATAAAAAAGACTGATAATATAAATAGACCTGGTTTTTAATCAACAATATACCATAATCACTGAAAAAATACAAAAAACCTTTTCTTTTATAACTATGAGGTTTCTATAAAGTTATATGAATTAATAATTATAATTGATGTTTATTCATTGTAACAACACTTTTGTCATTAGTTTTCTCTAAAATTTCAGCAGCTGTCTGATTAAAAACAGGAATTAAGTTGTCTTTAAATAAATCCTTAAGAATTATTATNGAAAAAATTCGATCTTTAATTTTTGGATGTGGTATTACTAATTCTTTCGANAAAANTTCTAAATCATTATANAAAAGNATATCTAAATCAATAATTCGATCTTGATAAACTTTGTCTTTACTCTCAATTCTTCCCATTTTTAATTCAATTCCTTTAATAAAAGAAAGTAGTTCTAATGGGTTCAAATNAGTNTTNATCAAAATTCCCATATTAATAAAATCATTATTGGAAGAATAACCCCATGGTTCNGAAATGTATAATTTTGATTTGTTTTTTATTACTGCATTCTCTTCAANTAAAAGCATTGCCTTTTTTAAATTACTTTCTTTATCGCCTAAATTAGTACCAAGNGATAAAATAACTGAATTTTTAATTCTGTTAGATGAATTCATATCAATAGATATTATTTATACTTTTATCAAAACTATAAAATCAATTTATTATGAGACCTTTTTGGAGATCTTTCTGGGCGTCAATATTAGCATACATAGTATTAAGTGTATTAGCAATAGCATTTATTAATGTCATTGTTTTATCCATAAGCAGCGCATTTATTAGCGAAGATGAAATATCAATTAAGGAAAATTCATTTTTAGAAATGAATATAAATTTTAAAATTTCTGAAAGAGAAGGTGTTGAAACCACAAACAACTTAAACAATCCTTTTGTAAAGAGTTATTCCATTCACAATTTAAAAAAAGCAATATTAAAAGCAGAAAATGANGATAAAATAAAAGGAATAGTTTTAAAAATAAGCNATGTAAACATGGGTTTATCTTCCATNGANGATTTAAGAAATAGCATAAACCACTTTAGAAAAAGNGGNAAGTTTGTAATTGCCTATGCTGAAACATATTCAATGGGTGGATTTTATCTAAGNAGTGTAGCGGATGAAGTTTATCTATATCCTCAAGGAAATGTNGATTTCAGAGGGCTTGGAACAGAGTTAATGTTTTTTAAAAATGCTTTAGATAGATTAGATATTGAAGTTCAAGTATTGAGAGGAAAAGAAAATGTCTTTAAAGGAGCTGTTGAACCATTTTTACTAGAAAAAATGAGCAAGGAAAACAGAATACAAATTAAAAAGCTATTAAGNGATGTTTGGAGAAATATGACACATAAAATTAAAGACTCTAGAAAAGTTTCTTTAGAAGATTTAAATAAAATTGCTGATTCTGTCTACAGCTACAATGCNATTGGGTCACTTAACTACAAATTAGTAGACGGATTAATTTATGAAGACCAGTTAGACTCTATTATTAAAAATAAAATGGCCATCAGTTCAGATGCAAAAATCCATGCCTTATCTTTTAAAAAATATTTAAAGAATGGTAGTTCGAGTTTTGAAAAACTCAACAAAAAAGGGAATATAGCAATAGTTTATGCAGTTGGAGATATTATTAGCGGAAACAGTATGAATGAAAGTATGGGTTCGAAAACTATTGTTGAAGCAATTAACAAAGCAAAAAATGACTCATCAATTAAAGCTGTGGTTTTAAGAGTTAATTCCCCTGGTGGTAGTGCTCTTGCTTCGGATGTAATATGGAGGGCTATTGAATTAACAAAAAAAATAAAACCAGTAGTTGTCTCAATGGGTAATGTAGCTGCTTCAGGAGGATATTACATTTCATGTGGAGCTGATTGGATATTTGCTGAACCTAATACTGTAACTGGATCAATTGGGGTTTTTGGAGTTGTCCCAAATTTTGGGAAAATGCTTAATTCTAAAATTGGAATTACTTTTGACAGAGTAGAAACTAATGAGCATGCTGCTTTTACGATGTTTAACTCTCTTGATAAAAAGGAATTATCCATTTTCCAAAAAGGGGTTAATGAGATATATGAAACTTTTATAACTAAAGTTGCAAATGGAAGGGATGGTCTCAAAAAAAGCGATGTTCATAAGATTGCTAAAGGAAGAGTATGGTCAGGAAAAGAAGCAATTGATTTAGAATTAGTAGATGAAATTGGGAATTTAGAAGATGCCACAAATTATGCCGCAANCTTGGTAAATATNAAGAAAGAATCTATAAAAATCATAGAATATCCAAAAAATAAAAATGATGAACTAATGTCAATACTAGCTGAACTAGAATTTGAGACTAGCTCTAAAAATGAAATNGCAGNCTTTATCCAAAAAATAAATTCGAAAATAGATAAAACTATGATACTTTCTAATAACCAAGATAGGATTCAAATGATATTCCCTTTTGAAATTAAAATTAAATAAGGGTCCATTTTAAGCAATTAGATTTTATATTTGTATAAAAAAGTTATGTCATCTGATAAAAATTTTCACGGCAGCACAGGAATTATTGGCTATTTATATGTTTCAATTGTTTTAATTGTAATAATTAGCCTTATATTTTTTGGATAAACTTTATTTCCAATGATTGCTTCAATTGGGAAACCAATAAACAATTTTTTCTCATGGTATCTTGAAAAAAGAATTGATGAAATTCATAATTTTATTAATGACCCTTATTATATTCAAGAAAAAACATTACTAAATTTAATAAAGTCTGCAAAATCAACAGAATTTGGGAAAAAATATGACTTTATTAATATTTTAAGCTCTCATTCATTTAAGAGTAAAATTAAATTAAATCATTATCAAGATTTAAAACCTTTCATAAATAAAATGAAAAATGGAGATTCAGACATTCTATGGCCTGGTCAAGTTAAATGGTTTGCTCAGTCATCTGGGACTTCAAATAAAGAAATTAAACATATTCCAATTACAAAACAATCATTGTGGGAGTGCCATTATAAAGGAGGAAAGGATCTATTATCATTATATTATCATGAGAATCCTTCTACACAACTTTTTAGAGGGAAACACTTAATTGCAGGGGGGACTTCTTTTTCATTTGTAGGAAATAAAAAAACAGTTATTGGAGATTTGTCGGCAATTATCATGCAACATTTACCATGGTGGTGTGAATGGAGAAGATCACCAAAAGGAATTAAAAAATTAATAAGTGAAAATTGGAGAGATAAATTAAATTATATTATTGAATCATCTATAAATGATGATATTCATATTATAGCCGGTGTTCCCTCATGGATTTATTTAATCCTTAATGAAATTATAGAAAGATATAACCTCAAAAATATAAATGAAATATGGCCTAATCTAGAGCTATTTCTTCACGGGGGAGTAAATATCGGACCTTATAAAAATAACTTTAATGATATTTTTGATAAAAAAATAAACTTCTATCAAAACTATAATGCCACAGAAGGTTTTTTTGGACTACAATCTGAAAACAATAGTGATGATATGTTATTAATGCTCGACTATGGAATTTATTATGAATTTATCTCAAAAAAGGATTGGTCAAAAGAACAACCAACCACTCTTTCATTAGAAGAAATAAATCTTAACGAACCTTATGAAATGGTAATATCTACTAACGGTGGCCTTTGGAGGTATCGTTTACAAGACACTATTATTTTTACAGAAAAAAAACCCTTTAAAATAAAAGTTATTGGAAGAACCCAACAATTTTTAAATGTATTTGGAGAAGAACTGATGATTTGTCATTTGGAAAACGCAGTTAAAAAAGCGGCAGAAAGATTAAATCTTAGAATTTCAGAATTTACTGTTTGCCCAGTTATTTTAAAGAATTATAACTCATTAGGGTTTCATCATTGGGTATTTGAATTTATTAACCAACCGGATGATATAAATGATTTTTCAACTATTTTAGATCAAGAACTTAAGAAAACAAATATTGATTATTTAGCTAAAAGAAAAAATAACAGCCCGATAACCAAACCTAAATTAAGTATTGTTAGATGTGGAACATTTCACAATTGGATGCAAAAAAGAGGTAAAATAGGTGGGCAGAATAAAGTGCCCAAAATAAGTAACTCTAATAAATATGTTAAACAACTTCTGGAAATCAATAAAGATAATTAATGTAATTGCTTTAATATTTTATTGTAATAGCATTTATTCTCAATTAAATATTATCGAAAAAATAGAGATTAAAGAAGGATTTGATGATGTTAAAATTGATCATCATGGATATATATATCAAGTGCAAAATGACAATTTGATCAAAAGAGACCATAACGGTAAAGAAATATATAGATATAGTAATAAACTATTAGGACAAATTTCTCAAATAGATATTTCCAACCCTTTAAGGCCTTTACTTTTTTACAAAGACCAAGGAATAATAGCAGTACTTGACAATACCTTAAGTCAACAAAAGCATACTATCTCATTAAACGAAATAGGGCTATATCAAGCCAAATGTATAGCTAATAGTAATTTTGACAATGGAATATGGTTATACGATATTGATATTAATGAAATAATTAAAATAAATTCATTTTCTCAAATTTCATACAGAAGCGGAAATCTTTCAGTTTTATTAGACAAAATGTCTTCTTCAGTGGTTAAATTAATTGAAAAAAACAGAAAACTATATGCAATTACTGAAAATGAAATATTTATTTTGGATCAATTTGGGACTCTAATTAAAACTATCCCTATTTCAGCTAGTAATGGGTTTTTAATTGATGATAAAGTAATAATATGTTATGATGGACAATACATTAAGACTCATGAGATACTAAATTTCAAAACGGACACTATTAAAAAGACTAATGATTTTCTAAAGATAATTGGATATCCTAACCAAATAATAGGAATATCTAAAAACTATAGAGAATTAATCCACATCCATTCTTTTTGATTTTCTTTAATAAAAGTTATTAACATTTAAGTTTTTTAAACCCTATTTTTCTACTTTAGTTTATTGTAAAATAACAATCTATGCACATTGCTATTGCTGGAAATATAGGAGCGGGAAAGACTACTTTAACTGGCTTACTTGCTAAACATTATAATTGGGATACTCACTTTGAAGATGTAGATGACAACCCTTATTTAATGGATTTTTATGATGAAATGCAACGTTGGTCTTTCAACTTGCAGATCTATTACTTAAATAGCAGATTCACACAAATACAGGAAATTAAAAAAAGCACTAATTCTATCATTCAAGATAGAACTATTTATGAAGATGCTTTTATTTTTGCGCCAAACCTTCATTCAATGGGATTAATGACNACTAGAGATTTTGAAAACTACTTTAGTCTATTTAATTTATTAGAATCTTTCATTTCNGCACCTGATTTAGTTATTTATTTGAGNGCTTCTGTTTCAAAACTNGTACAAAANATTCAAANAAGAGGAAGAGATTATGANGAAAGTATAAGGNTAGACTATTTNAAAAGATTAAATGAAAGATATGANGCTTGGNTCTCTACTTATGACAAAGGTAAACTATTGATNATTGATGTAGATGAGAATTCNTATAATGAAAATCAAGAGGATTTAGGTAAAATTATNTCNGGAATAGATGCTGAACTACATGGCTTATTTTAAAATTCTTTTGAAATAAAACCTNGTAATAAAAACACCCTGACCATCATCAGNTCCAGCGTTACTTTCTACNCCACTACTAATNTTAATTAGCTCCCANCCTTCAGATGACANAGTATTCAACATGCTTGTAATTAAAGCATCGTTAGANGCNATNTTTCTNAAATTAATNCCNACACCACTAAAAAAGTTTAAAAGTTTGGTTTCCTTAAAATTTTCNATTTTNGCATCTTTCCTTCTTTTCTCCCCCATCTTTGTGTCTAANCCAGTTGTTCTNTCAGTAGTTAAAGATATNTAATTCATNTCTTCATTATTTTCAATTAATCTAGATCTNCCTAATCCCATTGGAATTATAGACTCTACCGAACTAATAACNTTNTATTCAAATTTTTGAGAATTAACATATTCNTGNGAGTGTACATTNGAAGATAAAAATGGNTNTAATAAAAAACAAGTNATAAAAATGGATNTAAATTTCATNANAAAANATTTAACTTTNATCAAATATAGNTAAAANGTAANTATTNTAATTTTAAATTNAAANAGCTTATTTATTATTGTATTTNTTCATTGTNTTTTCAATNCCTGCNAAACAAAAACTCAAAATCATCTCTTTTATTTTNACTNNCTTTTCTTCTANAATNTCNTCTTCTTCTTNTGACCAATCTCCAAGAACATAATCCACCTGCTTTCCTTTAGANAATTCATTTCCCACTCCNATTCTTAATCTTGGANAAGATGANCTTAAAAGTAATTNNTGTATGTTTTTCAAACCATTATGCCCCCCATCAGATCCTTTTTTTTTCATTCTCAACACACCAATCGNTAAATTAATATCATCTGNAATTATAAGAAGATTNGNNAAAGGAATNTTTTCTTTTTTTANCCAATAGTTAACCGCATTCCCACTTAAATTCATGTANGTATTNGGCTTTAACAANAAAATAGACTTACCCTTATATTTNAANNAAGAAAGNTCACCATACCTNNCTGAANAAAAAAAGGCATTAGCNTGCTTTGAAACATAATCTAATGCCTTAAANCCTATATTGTGTCTGGTGTTTTNATACNTAACACCAGGATTACCTAAACCAACAATCAGGAACTTCATANTAGAATAAGTACTCTATTCAGCTGNCTTANCTTCTTCNGAAGAACTAGATTCAGCTGCTGCTCCTTCTGTTCCCTCTGCTCCTTCTNTTNCTTCTGCTTCTTCTTCTTCCTCTTCTTCTTCAATAGCAGCTCTTGCAGTTTGAACACCTACAACAACAGCNTTAGCTGGATCAAGAAATGTAAGTCCATTTATAGTTAAATCTGAAACTCTTCTTTTTTGACCAATTCTAATTGGTGTAATATCAATTTCAATAGATTCAGGCATATCCTTAGCTAATCCAAAAACTTTTAATTTTCTAAAATTTTGTCTAAGTCTTCCACCATTTCTTACACCCCTAGCAAAGCCCTCTAGTTTAACTGGAAGTTTAATTTTAAAAGGTTTCTCATCTGTAATTTCTAAAAAATCTAAATGAATGATTCTATCAGTTACAGGATGTAATTGTGTTTCTTGCAAAATAACTTTAAATAATTTTCCATCAACCTCAATTTCTATTAAATAGACATTTGGAGTGAATACTAGTTTTTTTGCTTCATTTTCTGCAATTGAAAAATGGATTTGCTCTTTGCCACCATAAATAACCGCTGGAATTCTTTCACCGGTTCTAAGGCTAGCAGCACCTTTTTTCCCTACGCTCTCTCTAAGAGAACCGCTCAACGATACTGTTTTCATATTTATTGTTTTTTGTTTTTAATTGGCAAACAAAAAATGTTTGCTTATCGATTTATATTTTACATGTTGCGACATTACTTCTGCAAATAAATCTGCAACAGATAATACTTTTATTTTTGAATTTTCTTTTTTAATATTTATTGTATCCGTAACAACTAATTCTTTCAATACACTATTTTCTATTCTTTCATGTGCAGGACCAGATAAAATGGCATGAGTACAGCAAGCATAAACAGAACTAGCACCATTATCAATAAATAATTGTGCTGCTTTGGTTAAAGTTCCTGCAGTATCAATCATATCATCAATAATTACAACATCTTTCCCTTGAACATCACCAATTATAGTCATGTTATCAATTTCATTTGCTTTTTTCCTTTGCTTGTAACAAAGAGCTAAATCTACATTTAAATACTTAGCATAAGCATTAGCTCTTTTAGAACCACCTGCATCAGGTGCTGCAATAATAAGATTACTTAAGTTTTTAGATTTTAAATATGGTGCAAACAATGTAGAACCGTATAAATGATCTACGGGGACTTCAAAAAAACCTTGAATTTGATCAGCATGTAAATCCATAGTCATTACTCTATTAACTCCAGCTGAAACTAACATATTAGCAACTAATTTAGCTCCAATAGCTACTCTTGGTTGATCCTTTCTATCCTGTCTAGCCCAACCGAAATAAGGTAGTACAGCAATAATTTTATGAGCAGAAGCTCTTTTAGCTGCATCAATCATTAGCAACATTTCCATTAAGTTTTCTTGTGGAGGAACTGTACTTTGAATTATAAAAACATCACATCCTCTTACTGTCTCTTTAATGGAAACACCAAATTCCCCATCACTAAATTTTTGCACTTCCACTTTTGCTAAAGGTTGACCAAAACTTTTAGCAATTTTTTTGGAAAGGTTTTCTGTTGAAGAACAAGATAATATTTTAATGCTCCTAGCCATTTGGGGTGCAAATGTAATTGATTTTATTGTTTATTTATCAATTTTTATTGGTTTTAAAGACTTTACCGTTTTCATCATAATAAACTTCTCTGTTAAGAATCCCCATTTTATAATACAATTCACTCTCAATTAAACCTCTATCATTATAAAACTTCTCCCATTCTAATTGATTTGGAATTTCTTCACTCCATTTTTCTTTTGCTTTGACAATTCCTTTTCTGTCATAGTACACCCATATACCATATTTAATTGATTTGTCAATCAATCCTAAACTTTTAAGCTTATTATTACTGTGATAAGTTCGAAAAACCCCTTTACCTTTTTTAAACTTTTCCTTAGCTAGGATAGTTACTCCTTTAGAATTATAGTTCATCCTTTTACCATGCAGAAGTCCATTTTTAAAAGGTTCATCTGTTATAAATTTACCCTTATTATTTTTTCTAAAAGCGGAACCTGTAAACTTCTCTCCTTTTAAATAATATACCCCATCTTGCTCTGTTAATTCTTTAATCAAGGCTACTCTATTTTGGGAAATCCCAAATAACAAAGGGATAAAAAATAAGCTTATTATTATATTTATTTTTAACATTAAATAATTGAGAATGGAACTAAATGTAATAAATAAGTCTTTAATAAGGTAATTTTTAGGATAATAGAAAATAATTTTGGTAGATAAAAAATAGCCCTTAAATTCGCAGACTGCTGCCGAAGTGGCGGAACTGGTAGACGCGCACGACTCAAACTCGTGTGCCTTCGGGCGTGTGGGTTCGATTCCCACCTTCGGTACAATA
>PBJU01000030.1 GCA_002721285.1 Crocinitomicaceae bacterium | reverse complement strand
TAAATCAATGCGAAAAATGGGGGACTTAAGCTTCAATAAAAATAATTATGAAAATGCCTACCATTATTATGATTCTATCTCAAAAATTATTCCTCCTGAAATGGAGGATAAGCCAATTATAGAAAAACAATATAAACTATTAAAAAAGATTTATTTTAATTTAAAAACAGTCAATTTAAATGATAGTTTGTTCAGAATTTGTGCCATGGATGATCAGGAAAGGTCTAAAAAAATATTTGAAGTGGTGGATATTTTAGAAGCGGCAAATGAAAAAACACAAGAATCAGATTTGCTTGCTAACAAGGGATTATCTTTTCCGAGTTCAAATAGCGCTATTGCTCAAAGCATTTTTCTATGGGATGAATCTATGATGACAAGAGGTAAAAATGAATTTGATGCTAAATGGGGAGAAAGAAGACTAGAAGATAATTGGAGAAGAGCTTCAAAAGCTAANGGAATAATTGGAGAAGAAGATGAAGAGGTTCTTTTTGAGCAAGCAAATGGTCTNTATGAAAAAATATTACAATCATTACCATGTGAACAGGAAGATAAATTGGANTTAATGAAGGATTCAAACTTAATTGCTCTTTTTAATTTAGGTAAAACACATCATTATGAAACAGAAAACTTAGTTCTAGCAAGAATTTATTTCAAAAGAATAGTAGCTAATTACCAAGAAAATAAAGAAGCTGTTGCATCTGCTTACGAACTTTATGTAATTAACAAATCGTTAAATAATAGTGCTGAAAGGGAAGAAATGAAAGAATTGATTTTGTCAAAATATCCCAATTCAAAATATGCAAAATTANTTCTGGGAGATGGAGGCTTAAATGAGCAAGAANAACGTATTAAAAAGGAAAAAAAAGAGTATAAGTTTTTATTTGAAAAATATAAACTAGGCGATTATAATTGGGTTATAGATAAATGCAATGAAAAAATACAGGACTCTCTTAATCCTATATATTGTGATTACGGCTTANTAATGGCTTATGCACAAGGNAAAAACAGGGTTAATTTAGATACTNCAGAAATAATTAAAACANTGAAAATAGTNACACAAAAATGTATAGGAACTTCAGAAGGAGATCAAGCAATGGAGATATTAAAACTTCTTAAGATTAATCAATCGAAATCCTCTNCTAATAAAAACAAGTGGAAATATACTTATGAGCCTGATGAAAAACATTATTTTATTCTTTTTGTCCCAAAGGGGGATTTTGACATGAATAAAGCAAAAAATAATGTTGCAGATTTTAATATGTCCTCTTTTTCAGAGTTTAATTTGAAAACATCTAACAAGTTTTTAAACACTTCTGATCAAATGATATTGGTTAAGTCATTTCCATCGGCAAAACAAGCAATGGACTATTACATTGCATTCAAAGTTAATAATGGTCCAGTTAAAAAATACAAAAAGAAAAAATTCTTTGTTTTGTCCACTAATAACATGAAAGAATTGTATCTAGAGAAAAAAGTCACTAATTATCTTCTCTTTTTTAATGAGTTTTACCTGTAAGGCTATAAAAATCCTTTTTTATATATTTGCATAAAATTTTTTATGGTATTTAAATCAGATANAAATAATATGGGTAACTATGGTAACGGTAATCAATCACCAGAAAGATTGAATAGAATAGTTGAAGGTACAGCAATTGAAGGAGACATAAAATCAGATTCAAATATACGTATCGATGGTTATGTTAAAGGTACAATCACTGTTAAAGGAAGATTGGTANTAGGTCCTACTGGAAAAATAGATGGTAACATTAATTGTAAAAATGCAGATATTGAAGGTAAGCTTAATGGAGTAATTGAAGTAGATGAATTATTATCATTAAAAAATACAGCAAAACTTCAAGGTGAAATTTCTACAAATAAATTATCTATTGAGCCTGGAGCTATTTTCTCAGGAAATTGTAAAATGGGAGCAGTTCTTAAGGACATTTCCTCATCAGAAGAAAGCAATATAGAAGCTGAAAAAATATTGAAAGAAAAAACTGCATAGTTTTTTCATGTTTATTTTAAACATATTTGCTTCAATAGTTTTACATTTGCAAAAAATATTTATAAGCCTAGATTATGAACACTAAAATACTAGTTCCAACAGACTTTACTGAAGAAGCACATTCAGCTATTCAACATGCAGTTAAATTAGGGTCACTTGTTAACGCAGAAGTTATTCTACTTAATGTTGTAAAAGATAAAGATGCAATTTCGAAGGCAAAAGAGGCTCTTCAAAAAGAAGAAGCTTTAGCTAAATCAATTAATGAAACTATTGAAGTTAGATCAATTGTAAGAGTTGGTAATATTTTTGATGATATAGGAGATGCTGCTTCAGAACTTGGTGTTTCTTTAATATTTATGGGTACTCATGGTGCTAGTGGTTGGCAAAAAATAACTGGAAGTTATGCTCTTAAGGTAATTACTAATTCTTCCGTTCCTTTTATTGTTGTTCAAGACCAACTGATGAATGAAACAGGTTATGATAGTATTGTTGTTCCATTGGATTTAAATAAGCAAACTAAACAGAAATTAGAAATGGTTGCTAGTATGGCACTTTATTTTGATTCTGAAGTGCATTTAATTACTCCAAATGAATCAGATGAATTTTTAAATAACAAGCTTAAGGCAAATAGAGCATGGTCTGCTAAATACTTAAAGGGCAAAAATGTAAAATTCACAACTCACACTGTCGATAAAGGAGATAGTTTAACTGAAGGGATATTCAAACTTTCATCACAAGTTGATGCTGATTTAATTGCAATCATGAATCTTCAAAAGAACTCTTTAATGGGTGTTTTAGGAAGTTCTTATCAGCAAGAAATTATAACTAATAAGTTAAAGGTGCCGGTTCTTTGCATCAACCCATTGAAATCTACTGTTGCTCCGGATAGCATTTTAGTAAGATAAAGTTAAATTATTTTATGCTATCAGAACAAGAACTCATTAGAAGAGAGAGTCTTCAAAAGTTAATTAATTACGGTATTGACCCTTTTCCTGCTCAGGAATATAAATGTTCTCATTTTTCTTCTGATATAAAAAGTAATTTTATTGAAGGGGAATCAGTAAAAATTGCAGGAAGACTTATAAGAAGAAAAATTCAAGGAAAAGCTAGTTTTGGAGATTTAGTTGATTCTAAAGGAAAAATACAAGTTTATTTCAATAGAGATACTATTTGTCCTGGTGAGGATAAATCCATGTATAACGATGTATTTAAAAAATGGTTGGATCTTGGGGACTTTATTGGAGTTGAAGGTAAGGTCTTCAAAACAATGGTTGGAGAGATATCAATTAATGTAGATAAATTCCATGTTTTAAGTAAATCTTTAAAGCCACTGCCATTACCTAAAGTAGATAAAGAAGGAAATGTTTTTGATGCTTTCGTTGATCCTGAGCTTAGATATAGAAGAAGATATGTTGATTTAGTGGTTAACGAAAAAGTAAAAGACACTTTTATAAAAAGATCTAAGATAATTTCATCTATGAGAAATTTTCTAAACAGCAAAGACTACCTGGAAGTTGAAACTCCAATTCTTCAAAGTATTCCTGGTGGTGCTGCAGCTAGACCATTTATTACTCATCATAATGCGTTAGATGTTCCACTTTATTTAAGAATAGCAAATGAACTATACTTAAAAAGATTAATTGTAGGAGGTTTTGAAGGTGTTTATGAATTTGCAAAAGATTTCAGAAATGAGGGCATGGACAGAACTCACAACCCTGAGTTTACCCAAATGGAAATTTATGTTGCTTATAAAGATTATTTGTGGATGATGGACTTTACTGAGCAGATGTTAGAAACAATTTGTTTAGAAGTATTAGGAACTACAGATGTTCAAATAGGAGAGAATTTAGTCAGTTTTAAAAGGCCATTTAAAAGGATTTCAATGATTGATTCCATTAAAGAGCACACCGGAATTGATATTTCTCAAATGAATGAGCAGCAGCTTAAAGAAACATGTAAAAAGCTTGAAATAGAATTTGATAATTCTATGGGTAAGGGAAAGTTGATAGATGAAATTTTTGGAGAAAAATGTGAGTCCAATTATATACAACCAACTTTTATAACAGATTACCCAGTTGAAATGTCTCCTTTATGTAAAAAACATAGAGATAATCCAGAACTAACTGAACGATTTGAATTGATGGTTAACGGAAAAGAATTAGCTAACGCATATTCTGAACTTAATGACCCAATAGATCAAAAAGAAAGGTTTGAACAACAAGTAAAATTAGCTGAAAAAGGGGATGATGAAGCTATGTTTATTGATTTAGACTTTGTTAGGGCACTTGAGTATGGTATGCCACCAACATCTGGTATGGGTATTGGAATAGATCGTTTAGTAATGTTTCTATGTGATCAGCCATCTATACAAGAAGTGCTATTTTTCCCTCAAATGAAGCCAGAAGTTTGGAACTTAGAAAGTGATCCAGAATTAAATGATAATGAGAAGAAAATATATGATATTATTTTCAACAAAAAATCAATGGATTTAACTGAATTAAAAAATTTATCAGAGTTGTCAAATAAACAATGGGATAAAGGAATTAAATCTTTAAGCAAACAAGGTTTTGTTAAGGTTATTAAAACAGAAGAGGCTTTAATAGTGGAACTACTAAAGTAAAAAGTAGTGGCTAGAAATTAAACATTAAACCAAGTGAAAAAGCTTCTTTAAATTGTATCAAAGGGCTTTTTTGTTGTACTAAGTTTCCTTCGCCATCTATTTGATTTTCTCCATTTTCATCTTTTAAATAAATTGGATTTCCCTCTTTGTTAAATCTTGCTATTTTTATATCNTCATCATATATTAAGTAAGTTGAAAAAGTAATACTAAATAGTTTTTTAAACTTAAAAGAAGTTAATGTTTCCCATGTTANATCAATATTTTGAGGATTTTCAACATAATTACTAAAGAGTGTCAAATTTGTTTTAAAATCTAAATNATTTATTTTAAAAAGATTTTCTTCTTTATATGTGAAATTTAAATATCCACCTGCTTCAAGCCTTAAGTTTTTTCCTTGATCCACTCCAAATACTCCAGCACTAGAAAGTGAATCATCCAAAACAATAGTTCCTTTCATTGTNGCAGGAGAAATAAAGCAAGATAAGTTATCTGATTCGTTATAATTAAAACCCATAGCNAGTAGGGGAAAAGCAGGTGCAAAAAAGGAAGAAAAATACTTATTTTCTTNAAGCTCTATTTCTGAATTATATCCATAGGTAAATTGAGTTCTGAAGTTAAACAATGTGGAATAATCCCATTTGGAAGAAGTTTTTCTGCCAAATTTTGAGGTTATTTCAATTCTATCGTCATTCTTCATCCATGGTACTTGATTTCCATAACCAGTTTTAAGTACGCCAAAAGATATTGCCAATTGATTCTTCCAAGAAGTCTTTTTTCGATTAAAATTTAAAAAGGAGTTGATAAACCCATTAATTGACATAGAGTTCTGTCCTCCACCCGACCAATTATAAAGGCCTACTCTGTTAAAACCAAGATTGACAATAGTTCCTTTTTCTCTAAAAATAGAATCTTTGGATAATNCATTAGGGTTAATTTTTATTTTNCTCTCCCATTNTTTAATGTCNTGTGCTTGAACATTTATTTGGTAAGTAGATGAGAATATAATTAGTATTGATATTAGTAAGAAGTATTTTGTTTTTTCCATTTGAAAATGTTAAAAAGAATTTATGATAATTGGTTTTAATGTCTTTAAATCCTTCAAATTTATATAGTGACAAAAACCATAATATTAAGTTTTGTTTTTACAATGAGTAATTGTTGTTTAATAAATGCTCAAGGGTTAGATAGTTATATATTTTATAATGTTAAAAATTTAAAGGTAAAGTCAGCCCCAAAATTAAAAGGTTGGAAGGACTCTCCTACAATATTTAAAGAAATAAAAAAAGATATTGATATAATTAGCTTTTTAATTTATCAAAAAGAAACTAAATATAAATTTATTGATGCTTTAATAACAAACAATAAACTACCTTCTGAGTTTGGTTATTTACCTATAATTTTAAGTGGTTATCAGTCCTTTAATCAAACTGAAAAAGGAGGTNNTGGTATTTGGTCTTTAAGTTATATTACAGCCCTGCATCAAGGTTTAAGAATGGATAGATTAGTTGATGAGAGGAAAAATGATAGTCTTTCAACCATTGCAGCTATTAAAGAATTAAAAAGGCTATTNCACTTATATAAAGATCCAAAGTTGTCTATTCTTGCTTTTATTTCATCCCCTAGTTATGTTAGTAATAACTTCAATGAAATAAATAGTTATGAAAGCCCAAGTTTAGAGACTCCTATTGACAAAAAATATCTAGATAAAATTAAGTTCATTTATTTTTTAAAGGAATTAAATTTTGACAAGGAATTTTTAATAGAAAAACCATCACAAGATATAATTTCACTTCAAATAAATAACCAACTAACTTTTGATGCTATTTCTCAATATATTGAAATAGACTTTAAAGAATTTCAAAGATATAATCCAGCATTAATTAACAATATTATCCCTGCTAATTATCAATTTAAAATTGATTCTAATCATAGAGAAACGCTATTATCTTTTCAAAAAGAAATATTTTCATTTCAAGACTCAATGNTGAATAATCTTTTTTTTATTGAAGACAGTAGTATTAAAATAGTTCATGAAGTTCAAANTGGTGATGTTTTAGGNTTGNTAGCAGAAAAATATGGAGTTAAGATTAAGGANATAATGAGATGGAATAACCTGCAAAACACAATTATTTATTTAGGTCAAAGCATAGAAGTTTATTTTAGAGAAGAATATTCAGATCAAAAATTTGAATATTATGAAATAACGGAAAATGATTCCTATTGGGACATATCCAGTAGGTTACCTAATCACACTTTATTAGATATTTTAAAACATAATAAATACGAATCTATAAAAACAGAAAAAAAATTAAGAATAATAAACAAATAACACCTTTCTATTCTATGTTTTTTCTTGTAGGACTTTCTACTATGTTAATCATATTATTTCTTCTTTTCCCTAATACTGGTATTAATATAGGAAAATTACAATTGAATTTCATTAGTAAAAAAGAGTTTTATAAGCCAATAATTAAAACAAATCAAGTTGTTGAATTGCCAATTAATATTGACTCTATCAAAGAAGTTGATCAACATATTCAAGACAGTATAGAAAAAGTAAAACAGATTTTATTTCAAAAATATTTAGATTCCGTTTTAATTGCTGAAAAAAGAATACAATATCCAAATAATGACGTTTCAATTTTGTATCCGTTTTTTGAAAAACTGTTAAAAGCAAAAACAAATAAGGTGAGAATAATGCATTATGGGGATTCTCAGATTGAAGCTGATAGGATTTCAGGTAGATTAAGACAAAGATTACAAAAGGAATTTGGGGGATATGGATCTGGATTGAATGCTGTTATTCCAGCTACTAGAAAAATTAGTGTAAGAAATAAATTATCCAATAATTGGGTAAGAAGAACTGGTTTTGGCCCTTATGTTGATACCATAGTAAAGCATAAAAATTATGGGGCAATATTTTCTTTTTGTGAAATAACACCAGACACCAATCTTTTAGATTCAGTTTTTTACGATGGAATTATTAAAATTTATAAACCTATAAAGTCTTATAAGAAGGCTAGAAACTTCCAAGAACTGAATATTTATTATTCATCTATTGAAGAAAGCTACATTAGTTATACTATAAATGACACTATTATTTTTTTAGACACTTTAAACTCTACTAATTCAATTAAGAAAAAGTCATTAAGCTTTAATAAAGCTCCTGAATCTATTGAAATACAAATAAAATCTAGTATGTCACCATTAATATATGGACTTTCATTAGAAGGAGAAAATGGAATTGTGGTAGATAATATTCCATTAAGAGGAGCTTCNGGGACTGAATTTGCTAAAATAGATTATTCATCATTAAAGCAAATGCACCATTTATTGATGCCTGATTTTTTTATTTTGGAATTTGGAGGTAATGCGATTCCTCACATTAAAAATAAAGACCGAGCAAAGAACTATGGTAAATTCTTTAAAAAACAGATAAATAAAATCAAAAAGATTAATCCGAAATCAATAGTTTTAGTTATTGGCCCTGGAGATATGGCTAAAAAAGAAAAAACAGAGCTTATATCTTATCCATTAATTGAAGAAGTTAGAGACGCTTTAAAAAAAGCAGCATTTGAGACTAATTCTTGTTTTTGGGATATGTATTTAAATATGGGTGGAGAAAATTCTATTATTGATTGGTCTAAAAAAACACCTTCATTAGCAGCGAGGGACTATATTCATTTCACCAATAAAGGTGCACGTGAAATAGCAGACCTATTTATTGAAGACTTAATGAACGACTTTAAAAATTATTTAGAATATAAAAATGAAAATTAATAAAACACATATTTCTATTTTATTAATGTTGTTATCATTTTATGGCTATACGCAAAGGTATCCTCATGGATACGTGGATTACCCATTTATTAAAAAAGATAAAAACAGGATTCATTTTTCTGACTCTGAAAATTGGAATAGTTTTTTTAAGAAAGCANACCTTCAGTGGACTCAAGGTGANCAACGAATTAACATTGTGCATTTTGGAGGGTCTCATGTNCAGGCTGATGTGTGGACTAACAGAATGCGTCAACACTTTCAAAATATTTCACCATATAATAATTCTGGAAGAGGTATGTTGTTCCCATTTAGACTAATTTCTTCAAATGGCTCCCCATATTTAAAGTCTTCTTTCTCTGGTAAATGGATAGGAAATAGAAATTCTGTTAGTTTTCACACCCCGCCATTTGGCTTATTAGGAGCACGTGCAACNTTTATAGATTCTATTTCAATAATTAATTTTTGGGTTAATAAAGAACATTGCGATGATTGTGTTTTTAATCAGCTAGATGTTTTTTATTCCGATTCTATGAATAATTATTGTATTGAATTTTTAAATGACTCATTAAAATGGATAAAAGAGAATAATTCTTTAGGTATAACCTCATTTAAACTATCTAAGCCAAAGGACAGCATAAGTATTTCAATCAAAAAATTAGATACGTTAAATTC
This sequence comes from Crocinitomicaceae bacterium, assembly GCA_002721285.1. The sequence goes on along the minus strand of PBJU01000030.1, from coordinate 16,528 downwards.
AAAATTTGATCTTTTTGGAGTAGGTTTAAATAATAACAACTATGGATTTTGTTATAATTCTGTTGGAGTAAATGGAGCAAGTGTACCTAGTTATTTGAGATGCGAGAAATTACAAGATCAATTAGATAGAATTTATCCAGATTTAGTTATTTTTTCAATTGGAATTAACGATGCTTATGAACCTTCTTTTTCAAAAGAAAAATTTATGCAGAATTATGATTCTATTATTCAAATTGTAAAAGAAAACAATCCTAACGCAGCTATTTTATTAACTACTAATAACGATAGCTATTATAATAGAAAAGCACCAAATGAAAGAGGGATAATNGTTCAAGAAGCTATGTTTGAATTAGCTAAAATACATTCTTGTGCTGTTTGGGACTTTTTTGAAATTATGGGAGGGCTAAACTCTATATTAATTTGGGAAAAATATTCAATGGCTAAAAAAGATAAAATTCATTTAACAACTAAAGGATATAAACTAGTAGGTGATTTACTTTTTGAAGCTATTATGAAGTCTTACAAAAATTTCCTTCAAACCAATGGGTGAATTTTCTACATATAAGTTTTTTGAATGGCTGATTGATCCATTTATAATTTCTGGTGAGCACCCAATGATTTTTACAGAATATCCTTTTTGGCTGTTTTTTCTATTAGTTTTAATGGGTTATGGATTTATATACAAACACTTAAAATTAAGAAGTNCATTTTTATTTTTAGTAAGTATATATTTCTATTATAAAACAAGTGGATTTTTCTTTAGTATTTTATTGTTTTCAACAATTATAGACTACTATATTGGAAAAGGGATTCACAATTCTAATAGTGATAAAAAAGCTAAGTTATTACTTGCATTTAGTGTTACAGTAAACTTATTAGTTCTAGTCTATTTTAAGTATGCTTATTTTTTTGCTGATTCATTTAACAGCTTATTTGGTTCTAATTGGCACCCGATCAATAATTTTGCTTTATTAACGAATAAAATATTTGAAACCAGCTTTAGGGTAGATCAAATATTACTGCCAATAGGAATATCTTTTTATACTTTCCAAACNATGTCCTATGCAATTGATATTTATAGAAAAAAATTAAAACCAGTTAATCAACTTGTTGACTTTGGTTTTTATGTTTCTTTTTTCCCACAATTAGTAGCAGGACCAATTGTTAGAGCTTCAGAATTTATTCCACAAATTTACAAACCATACCAATTATCTAAACAAGATTTTGGTATGGCACTGTTTTGGATTATAAATGGGCTATTAAAAAAGTTTTTATTAGCCGATTACATTGCTGTAAACTTTGTGGATAGGGTGTTTGATAATCCAAGTATGTTTTCAGGATTAGAAAATTTAATGGCACTATATGGATATTCTTTACAGGTTTATGCTGATTTTTCTGGTTATACCGATATAGCAATTGGAATTGCTTTATTAATGGGGTTTAATTTACCTAAAAATTTTAACTCACCATATAAAGCAGATAACTGTGGNAATTTTTGGAAAAGATGGCATATTTCATTGTCTTCATGGTTAAAAGACTATTTATACATACCAATGGGGGGGAANAGAGGAGGATCTTTATTTAGTTCCATTGCTTTAGGNTTTATAATTCTTTTTGTTTTTTTAATTAGTGGATCCTTTTCTTTGTTATTTGCNATAATATCCTTTGTCTTTTTAACTAGGGTTATTGGCGAGCTTATCCCTAAGTTTAATGGATGGTATCTTACTAATATAAATATTATGTTAACAATGTTATTGGGAGGACTATGGCATGGCGCAAGTTGGAATTTTGTATTATGGGGAGCTTTAAATGGTATAGGAATTGTTNTATATAAATTGTGGAGAAAAATTAGTCCATGGGAGGATAAAACAAAATGGTGGAATAGGATATGGGGAATAATTTTAACATTTAACTTTGTTTCTTTTACTAGAATATGGTTTAGGAGTGGATCTATTAATTCTTGGGAAGAGATAGATAAGGGGCACAATATTTTATCAGAATGGTTTACTGCAAATGAAATGTTAAATCAATTATTATTTGATTTTAGATGGTCCTTTTTAGGNGATGTAGTTTCTGTTTATTACAATGTTATATTAGTGATAATTTTAGGATTTATGATTCATTTCGTACCTGAAAAATGGAAAATTTGGTACAGACAAAAGTTTGCAAATTCCCATGTTTCCATCCAGCTTTTAGTTTGTTTTGTTGCAGTATTTATAATGTATCAAATAGCAGCCACTAGCTTACAACCATTTATATATTTTCAATTTTAGAAATTATGCCAGCAATTAAAAATGCATTACTTAGATATAGGATTATTGATAGATCTATAAGAAATGAATATGTTCCCTTCCCTTCAAAAGAGCAATTAAGACAAAACTGTGAAGAAGAAATGTATGGGAGCTCTAACGGAGAGCATATTTGCCATTCTACTATAGAGAAGGATATTTTTGCCATGAGAATGGAGCACGATGCTCCAATTTCATACAGCAAAAGAGAAAGAGGGTATTATTATACTGACCCTGATTTTTCTATGGATGATGTTCCTTTAACAGAGAAAGATATTAATGCAATAAAATCAGCATCCATCATTTTAAATCAATTTAAAAACACTAGTCTTTTTGGACAGTATGAATTTGCAATTCAAAAAATATTAGATAGAGCTATTAGTACTCAAAAAACTAAATCAATTGACAAAGAAGTTATACAATTTGAAAGTTTACCTACAGTTAGGGGAAATGAAAATTTAGAATTATTTCTTGAAGCTATAAAAGGAAAAAATGTAGTTCAGTTTCAATATGATAATTTTATTAAAAACGAGAAAACTACAAGAAGAGTTCATCCTTATCTTTTGAAAGAATATCGAAATAGGTGGTACCTTATAGGTAAAAGCGAATTAAAAAATAAAGTTATCACCTTTGGTTTGGATAGAATATTTAACCCAATTTCTTTAGAACAAAAATATGTNCCGGATAATAATTTTTCAGCAGATATCTATTTTGAACATTCTTTAGGGATAACAGTGTATGATAAACTTCCAAATGAGATAATTATTGAGACTAATCCAGTATTATCCAAATACTTAATGTCTCAACCAATCCATCATTCTCAAAAAATAATTGAGATTAAGCCTAATGGAAATCATGTATTTGGATATTATTTACTTATTACCTATGAGTTAAAAATGGTCCTAATGGGTTTTGGTAAAGAATGTAAAATAATTGCGCCTAAAGAATTGAAGAAGGAAATTATGGAAGACCTAGAGCTACAGCTTAATAATTATAAAGAATAGTATTATTAATTAAAAATAATTTTCTTTGCAAGAATTCCTTCCAGAAAACCTAAAAACATANTAGGNATTAAATTTTATGAGAAGTTTTTTATTAGTAATAGCATTTTTATATAGTTCATTTTTTTCAGCTCAAATGTTAAAAAATGAAGATGGAAGGGTTTTATCGGAAGAGCCTTTTTTTAATGAGAAATTTATTAAGTCTGTTAAATTAAAATCTTTAGTCGGGAGTGTTTCTACTAAAAGAGAATTAGGATCAATTAAAACTTCAAGCAAAAGAAATAATTTCCTTTTTGATAAAAATGGGTACTTAAAAGCTCATTATAAAACTAAAATTAGCCACAACAAAAGAGATACTAATTTTATTTTTTATGAATATAATTCAAATGGTAATATGATGGTTAAAAGATATAGTGATTCCTATGGTTTTTATTCCTATTCGTATAAATATAATGAGGATGGTTTGAGGTCTAATCAAGTATATGCAAGAGAAAAAAACGCCTCTAGAGGGAAGATAAATTTTTCAGTATTAGAAAGACATGTTGTTTTTGAGGAATCCTATAAGTATCTTAAAAAAGATACAACCATTATTAAAACTGTTCTTAATAGTAATGGCCGTCCGTATCAAGAACAAATTTCTTTTTATAATTCTTTAGGTTACTTAATAAAAGTAAACACAAAACTGCTTATTAATAATAAGCGTAAAACAGAAATTTATCAATATAACGAAAAAGGCTATTTGAAATCAATTAATTATTTTAAAGAGAGTTCTACATCTCCATATAAAGGAATTAAGTATGATTATGACGCTTTAGGTAATGTTACCTTTATAGATGAATATAAAGACTCTAAAAGAATCATTCATAAAGAATTGTTGTACGAACCCTCCACTCTTATTTTAAAAACTATTCTTTCACAAGATTTAATAACTAATTTGATTACCATAACTAAGTTTAAGCCTAAATTTTATAATTAGTTTTGTATTTTATATGAAGTATATTTTAATTGCGTTAATTTTTATAGGTTTCAGTTCTTGTAAAGAACAACACCCTCTTGCGGATCAATTATGTGATTGTTACTCTCAACTTCACCGTGCTTACAGTGATAGCGCAGTTGTTTTTTGGGGAGATTCTTGTAAAGCTCTTCATATTAATATAATATTACAGCTGGAGGAGGATGCTGCAGAAAAAAAAATATTTAATAAGGCCTATAGAAGGTGTCAGTAATTAATGAAAAAAATTTACAATTATATAGCCGGGGAGCACATACCTGCATTAAGTGAGAATTGGATTAATAACTATAATCCATCATTGGGGAGTGTTTATAGCTTAATACCAGATTCAGATGAGTTAGATGTTGAAAAAGCTCAATTAGCAGCACAAAATGCATTTCCTTCATGGAGTTCAACGCCTGCAGCTGAAAGATCCAAAATAATTCAGAAAATTGCTTTTTTAATTGAATCAAGGGTAGATGATTTAGCTTTAGCTGAGTCAGAAGATAATGGCAAGCCTGTTTCTTTAGCTAAAAAAGTAGATATTCCAAGAGCTTCTAGTAACATGTCATTTTTTGCTACTGCAATTCTTCATGATAGTTCTTTAGCTCATCAAATGAGCAAAGAGGTAATTAATTACACTTTAAAAAAACCTATTGGAGTTGTTGGTTGTATTTCTCCATGGAATCTTCCTTTATATTTATTCACATGGAAAATTGCCCCAGCTCTTGCTGTTGGGAATACGGTTGTAGCTAAACCATCAGAAATTACTCCAATGACAGCATATTTGTTTTCAATTATTTGCAAGGAGGCAGGACTTCCTGATGGGGTGTTAAATATTGTTCATGGATATGGTCCTAAAGTTGGTTCAGCTATCACAAAGCACCCTAATATAAAAGCAATATCCTTTACAGGAGGAACAAATACAGGAAAAGAAATAGCAAAAGTTGCAGCNCCAATGTTTAAAAAGCTAAGNTTAGAATTAGGAGGTAAAAATCCAAATATTATTTTTGATGACTGTGATTTAGATAAAGCAATATCTACATCTGTNTTAAGTTCATTTGCTAATCAAGGTCAAATCTGTTTGTGCGGTTCTAGAATTTTTGTTCAGAAAAAAATTTANAANGAATTTAAAGAAAGGTTTATAGAAAAAGTAAATCAATTAAAAGTGGGCGATCCATTNTTGCCAGCTACTAAAATTGGAGCATTAGTTTCAAAACCACATATGGATAAAGTATTAAGCTATATAGAATTAGCAAAGGAGGAAGGTGGAACGATTATAGCAGGAGGCCAACAATTAAATTTAGATGGAAGATGTAAAGATGGATATTTTATACAGCCAACAGTAATTGAGGGACTGAAGTTTGACTGTAGAACAAATCAAGAAGAAATTTTTGGTCCTGTTGTTACCATTATGCCGTTTGATACGGAANAAGAAGTNTTGACTTACGCTAATAGTACCGTTTATGGTCTTAGTAGTACTGTTTGGACAAATGACTTAAATAAAGCAAGCAGAATGTCAGAAAACCTTCAAGCTGGGATAGTATGGGTTAATTGTTGGTTGGTTAGAGACTTGAGAACTCCATTTGGTGGGGTTAAAAANTCAGGANTAGGTAGAGAGGGNGGNTTTTATGCGCTTAACTTCTTTACTGAATCGACCAACGTATGTATAAATATTAATTAATTTTATAAAATAAAATAGACAAATGCAATCATCAAAAATAAGTTCAGATAAAGCTCCCAAACCAGTAGGATTATATCCTCATGCTAGAAAAGTAGGTGATTTGTTGTTTTTATCCGGAGTAGGGCCAAGAAAAGCTAATTCTGGAGAAAATGATAGCGANGTTCCTGGTTTAGAATTAGACCATAATGGNAATTTTAAATCATTTGATTTTGAAGCTCAGTGCCACAGTGTTTTTCAAAATGTAAAAATAATTTTAGAAGAGAGTGGTTCATCATGGGAGAATCTAGTAGACGTTACGGTTTTTTTAGTTAATATGAAAAGAGATTTCCATGTTTACAATAAAATATATGCTGAATATTTTAAAGATAACCAACCATGTCGAACAACAGTAGCGATTGATTCTTTGCCTACACCAATAGCAATAGAATTAAAGTGTATAGCAACGATTTAAATAAATAATCAATGAAAAGATTAGTTNGTCAATTTACAAAACAATTATTAGAGGCACTTGAAATAGGCAAAAGCGCAAAATTAAAAACTAATAAAAATGAAATTTCTTCAATGGTTATTACTGGTCTTGGCGGTTCTGGTATTGGTGGAACAATTGCTATTCAATTAGTTGCCGCTCAATTGAAAATTCCTGTGATAATTAACAATGACTATACATTACCAGAATTTGTTAATGAAAATACATTGGTAATTGTATCTAGTTTTTCAGGTAATACGGAAGAAACTCTAGAAGCATTAAAAAAAGCGCAATTAGCTAAAGCTGAAATAGCATGCATTACTTCTGGAGGTAAATTGGCTGAAATAGCTAAAACAAAAAATTATAATTTAATTATACTTCCTAAGGCATTCTCTCCTAGAGCTATGTTGACGTACTCTGTTGTTCAACAATTATTTTTGTTTAATCACTATGGACTAATCAATGATTCATTTATTAATGAAATTGTATCTACAGTTTCTTTATTAGATAAAGAGATTGATAATATTAAGGATTTAGCTCATCAGACAAGTCTTTTATTACATACTAAAACATTTGTTTTGTATTCAGAATCATCTATCGAAGGGGTTTTAACAAGGTTAAGGCAACAGATTAATGAAAATTCCAAATGTTTAGGTTGGCATCATGTTGTTCCTGAAATGAATCACAATGAATTAGTTGGATGGGCAGGAGGAAAATCTGAATATACGGTAATATTACTTAGAAATTCTTATGAATTTTCAAGGTCTAAGGTAAGATTAGATTTATCCAGAGATATTATTAAAAAGTATACTCCAAATGTTATTGAGTTACATGCTAAAGGAGAATCATTAATTGAGCAATCTTTTTATCATATTTTACTTGGTGACTGGATTTCNGTTTATTTAGCCGAATTAAATCAAGTAGATGACGTTGAAGTCAAGGTGATTGATTATTTAAAAGGAGAATTGGCTAAAATATGAGCCTTCCTAAAGTTATCTTTAACGATTTAGGATTAATTGATTATAAAGAATCTTGGGACTATCAAACTAATCTTTTTGATTCAATCGTTCAGCAAAAGATTTTCAACAGAAAAAATCCGGAAAATCAAAAAATTACAGAAAATTATTTATTGTTTTGTGAGCATCCGCATGTTTTTACCCTTGGTAAAAGTGGTTCTGAAGAAAATTTATTAATTAAAGGATCACAACTTAAAGAAAAAGGGGCTAATTATTATAAAATTAACAGAGGAGGTGATATAACTTATCATGGTCCTGGTCAATTAGTGGTATATCCAATTTTTGATTTAGACCATTTTTTTACAGATATCCATAAGTACCTTCGATATTTGGAAGAAGCCGTGATATTAACTTTGCAGGAATATGGTATTAAAGGGGAAAGAGTAGATGGCTTAACAGGTGTTTGGATTGATGGCAATCAACCATCTGCTCGAAAAATATGTGCTATTGGAGTTAAGAGCAGTAGATGGGTAACCATGCATGGAATAGGGTTCAATATTAACTCNCATTTGGAATACTTTAATTATATTGTACCATGTGGNATNGATGACAAGGCAGTTACTTCNATAAAAAANGAGATAGGTNAANCNGTTNATATGGANGAATTAAAAAAGAAATTAAAAATTAACCTTGCCAATATCTTTAATTTTGATTTCATAAAATGAAAAAAAACCGAAAAAGAGTAATACTTAGCATACTTTTTATTTTTGTATTAGTAGTAATTCATTTTATTATGGGTTATGGATACATTTTTAAGGCAATGTCCTATGCTTATTTAAGAGGACAAAAAGGACCTGGAATCAGAGAACATCACTTATTTGAGAACATTGAATTAAAAGCTCCAAAACCTATAAAGTGGGATAATAANTTNCCTAATATTTCAATTTCAAAAAAAGANTCTANTTTTTTAGATAGTATTGAATCTGCCGGTTTTTTAGTTATTCAAAACAAAGAAATTATTCATGAGAGTTATTATAATGGCTTTGATGAAACAATTCCTACAAATTCCTTTTCTGCAGCAAAGAGTATGGTGAGTTTATGTATTGGAATAGCAATGGATGAAGGAAAGATAGGTTCAGTAGATCAAAAAGTCGCTGATTTTTTACCAGAGTTTAAAAAAGGAGAATTGTCTAAAATATCAATACGTCATTTATTGACAATGAGTAGTGGTTTGTCTTGGACAGAAAGTGGAAAAAACCCTTATTCAAATAATGCAGAAGGATATTACGGGAATAATTTAAGAGAACTTGTTATGTCTCAAAAAGNGATGGAGGAACCAGGTAAGTTTTTTGACTANAAGAGTGGCGACACACAAGTTGCTAACNTATATTTTAGAAGAAGCAACNGGAATAAGTTTAGCNAATTATTTTTATGATAAAATTTGGTCAAAGGTNGGTNTGGAGAATATGGGTTATTGGAANTTGGATAAAAAAGNTGGCGATGAAAAGGGNTTTTGTTGTTTGTACGTTACACTTAAAGATTACGCCAAATTAGCTCAATTAATACTAAATAATGGAGAATTTAATGGAGAACAAATTGTGTCTAAAAATTATTTAGAGAAATGTCTTTANCCTGCCAAAGAAATAACAGAAAAAGATGGCGAGGAAAACAATAGATATTGTTGGCAGTGGTGGTATGCTAATAAAGAGGGGAAGGATATTCATTATGGAAGAGGGTTACTAGGACAATATTATATTATAATTCCTTCAGATAATTTAATTATCGTAAGAACTGGTTGGAAAAGAAAGAAATTAGGTGAAGATGGTCATCCTGAAGATTTTTGGGATTANGTAAGAATTGCTTATGAAATGATAGGATAATATGAAAAAAGACATTCATATTCCAAAAGTTAAAGATATTGCATTTGCTGTTATTGAAGATGGGGANGACTGGGTAGCTTATATTCTTAATATGAATAATTTCCCTATTGAAAACACTCTTGTTTCTTCTAAGGGATATGGCCAAATAAACAACCAACAAAAAAAAACAACATCCTTTAGTCATTTTCTAGGGACAATTGATGAAAAAAGCTATAAAAAAGTTGAATACATTAATAAAAGTGTTGTGGGATTAACAAATGAATTTTTCCTTACTTATTATAGGGAAGGATTGATACACGATAAAAAGTATATTTTTTTACCAGAAACTATTATATCAGAAAACAAGACTAATGTACCTTTATTGAATTCTAAAGGAATAATGATTAAATAAGTATTATGTTAAAAAACATTGATTATTCTAAAATCCTTTTTTTCGATATTGAAACAGTTCCTCTAAAATATAAGTTTGAAGATTTAGATGAAAGAGGACAGTTGTTATGGGACAAAAAAACCAAATTTTTACAACAAAGAGATGAGGTTAGTGCAGAAGAAATTTATGAAAAAGCAGGTATTTACGCAGAATTTGGTAAAGTAGTTTGTATTTCTTTTGGTTTTGTTTTACAAAAAAGTGGTGAAAATCATATTAGATTAAAAAGCTTAGCTGGTAAAGATGAAAAGGCTTTACTACAGGAATTTATTGATTTATTGAATAGTTATTATAACAGTAACGAGTTTCTTTTTTGTGCTCATAATGGCAAAGAGTTTGATATTCCTTTTTTGTCAAGAAGAATACTAATCAATGGATTGAAGTTGCCTTTTCTTTTAAATATTGCTGGTAAAAAACCATGGGAAATCAAGCATTTGGACACCATGGAATTATGGAAATTTGGTGATTTTAAGCATTATACATCTTTAGATTTATTAACTTATATATTTAATATACCTACACCCAAAGATGATATGGATGGTAGTCAAGTAGCTTCAGTCTATTACGAAGAAGATAATTTAGATAGGATTATTCATTATTGTGAAAAAGATGTTATTGCAACTATACAATTGTTTAGGAAATATCAAGGAGAACCTTTAATTGATGATGATTTTGTGCAAATTGCCTAAAATTATCATTTCACAAAACGTTAAATTAAGTCTGTTTTTTTATAACTTGAAAGACTTATGAAATCNTTTTTTANTTATTTATTGGTATTTTCTATACTTCTATTGCCTCAAATTAAAATCTTATCCCAACATTCAGAACATCACTGTGGTCAACATGTTGTTTTAAAAAAGTTGCTTGAAAATAATACTTTTAAAAAGCAATTTGAAGCAGAACAAGCTTATTTAGATAGTCAATTAATCNCATCGATTAATAAGAGTGGGGTAGTTTATAAAATCCCTGTTGCGTTTCATGTTGTTCACAATAATGGGGTTGAAAAAATAGAAAGAGCACAGGTTTTAGATGCATTAGCTATATTAAATAGAGATTTGCGAGCATTAAGAGCTGATACGGCAACAGTGGATTCTATTTTTAAGCCTTTAATTGCTGATGTTGAAATTGAGTTTGCCTTAGCAACAAAAGCTCCTGACGGAACATGTTTTAGTGGAGTTACTTATACAGAAAGTGCATATTCATATAACAATGGAGATATAAATGGCTCAGATCAAATTAATGATGTAATTAGTTTTAATGATGTATATCAAGGTGTTTGGCCTGGTAATCAGTATTTAAACGTTTTAATATGTGGGGCGGTTGGAGATGGTATTGCGGGATATGCATATTACCCAAATGGAAGTGGTAATTCTATGAATTGGGGAATTTGGTTGCGTCATGATTATTGTGGAAGTATTGGAACTGGATCTCCATCTGGAAGTAAAACATTTGTTCATGAAGTAGGGCATTGGTTAAACCTTCCACATACTTGGGGCAGTACCAACGAACCAAATTTAGCATCTAATTGTAGTTCAGACGATGGGGTATCGGATACTCCAAATACCATTGGTTCCACTTGGTGCAATTATAATGAAAACACATGTGGGCCAATAGCCAATATTGAAAACCATATGGAATATAGTCCTTGTAGAAAAATGTTTACTCTGGGTCAAAAAGCTAGAATGAGAACAGCATTAACCTCATCCGTTGGAGGAAGATCTAACTTAATTACTCCTGCTAATCATTTTGCAACTGGAGTGGATACTACTCCGCCATTTTGTAAGGCTGAATTTTTTGCAGATAGTTATATCACCTGTTCTGGAGATAGTTTGTTTTTTGAAGATTACTCATTCCATTATCCTGTTTCATGGGAATGGGATTTTGAAGGAGCTACTCCAAACACCTCTTTTTCAAAAGACGCATATGCATATTATCCAAATTCTGGGACATATGATGTCTCTCTAACATCGTCAGGGGATAGTATAAACTATTTAACTGAGCTAAAATCAGATAAAGTTATTATAATGGATTATAGTGGACAACAACTCCCATATACTGAAAGTTTTGAAAATATTAGTTTAACTAATCCAGAATGGATTATGCCNAACGGTAATTGGAACATNACAAATCAAACTTCCTANACAGGAAATAATTGCTTAAAAGTAAATAATCTAGGAGTTGCAGAAGGAACAANACACCATTTGGAGAGTAATACATTTGATTTATCTGATTCAAATAGAGCCTACTTTTCTTTTAAATATGCTTTTGCTAAAAGGGATAATAGTAATAATGATTATTTAAAAGTTTTGGCATCAAAAGATTGTGGAAAAACCTGGTCCGTTAGAAAAATGATTCAAAATGCTCAATTAACAACTGCTCCTAATCAATTTTCTTTTACTCCTTCGTCTGATGAATGGAAGCAGGCAACAATTTCTAGTATAATTGGTCCATTTTGTGTAGAGAATTTCAGATTTAAGTTTGAATTTAAATCTGGTGGGGGGAATGATTTATTTATTGATGACATTAATATTACTTATAACGATTACACAAATATTACATCTAGTGAAAATAAAAGCATATCCATTTACCCAAATCCTAGTTCTAACTTTTTAACTATTAATGCAGCCTTGAATATAGATAATATAACTATTTATGATATTTATGGGAAAATCATATTAAACAAGAATGAAGCATCTTCAAATAATATAATTATTGATATTAGCCAGTTAAGTGCCGGCTTTTATAATATTTTAGTTAACCAATCCGGTAATAAAAAAATGTTATCTTTTATTAAGAACTAATTTATAAGAACAAAGTCAATTTGCCTTTTATATAAATCTGTTTTTTTAACCATTACTTCAACTTCTTGACCAAGTTTATAAGTTTTTTGATTGTGGTATCCAACCATCATTTGAAGCTCTTTATCATAAAAATATTGATCATCTTTCATGCTGCTTAGGGTTACCATTCCTTCACATTTATTTTCATCTAATTCAACGTATATACCCCAATCAGTTATGCCCGAAATAAGCCCGCTAAATTTCTCTCCTATTTTTTTAGAAAGGAACTTTACTTGCATGTATTTAATAGAAGCTCTTTCAGCGTCTGTAGCTTGTTTTTCCATTTTCGATAAATGGGAACAGGTATATTCTAACTGTTTAGAACTATTTAAATGAGTTTGTTTTTTTTCTAAAGTGTTAAATAGTTTTCTATGTACCAGTAGGTCAGCATATCTTCTTATTGGAGAAGTAAAGTGAGTATAATATTGAAATGCCAATCCATAGTGCCCAATATTTTCTGCGCTATATACGGCTTTAGACATAGATCTAATTACCATTGGAGCTATTAGGTGTAATTCTTTTTTTTCTTTAGCTTGTTGCATTACAGCATTTAATGAAAATGAAATAGGCTTATTTTTTTCTCTTACTATTTTATAACCCATAGATTCTAAATAAATATTTAAATCACTTATTTTTTCCTCACTAGGGTCATCATGAATTCGGTATATAAAAGGGTGAATGAATTTATTTTTAGCGGGTTTACCCATCTTAATAGCAACATGTTTGTTGGCTAACAACATGAATTCTTCAATTAATTGGTGTGCTTCCTTTGAAACCTTTAAAAAAGTTCCAATTGGCTCTCCTTTTTCATCAATTTCAAACCTAACTTCACTGCTTTCTACATTAAGCGCTCCTTCTTTTAATCTATCTGCCCTTAGTACCCTTGCTATTTTATTTAAGGTATTAATTTCGTTTGATAAGTCATGCTCTTTACCTTCTATTATCTCTTGTGCTTCTTCGTAGGTAAATCGTTTGTCTGAATGGATAAGAGTTTTTCCAAACCATGTTTTAATTACTTCACACTTTTGGTTTAATTGAAAAACTACAGAGAAGGTTAATTTGTCTTCGTTTGGTCTAAGTGAGCAAAGTTGATTACTTAATTTCTCAGGCAACATGGGAATAACACGATCTACTAAATACACACTATTTGCTCTTAAGTAAGCCTCATCATCAAGATTAGATTTTTCTTTAACAAAATGACCAACATCTGCGATATGAATTCCAATTTCAATTATTCCATTATCAAATTGATCAATACTTAATGCATCATCAAAATCCTTAGCATCTACAGGGTCAATGGTAAATGTTGTTTTATCTCTTAAGTCTAATCTTTTTTTAGCTTCTAATTTATAATTAGGGGTATCAATTAAAGCTAATTCATTTTCCACTTTTTTTGGAAATTTTAATGGGAATCCATATTCAGAAAGAATAGCATTCATTTCAACGTTTAGCTCACCAGGGTTTCCAATAATTTCTATGACAGCAGCTTGAGGACTTTTTAAGTTTTTAGGCCATGAAATGAATTTTGCTTTTACTTTTTGACCGTTTTTAGCTCCGTTAATATGTTTTTTATCAATATAAAAATGAGTTTTAACCATTCTATCATCTGGTATTAAGAAACAGATGTCTTTTCTTTTTTCAATAATGCCACTATATTCTTTTTTAACTCTTTCTATAATTTTAATTACTTTTCCTTCAAGTTTCCCCTTGTAATTCGTGGTTTTAATCAACACATGATCTCCATTTAATGCGTTATTGGTATTTGATGGGTGGATGTAAATATCTTTTGCAATTTTTGGAGAAACAAAGTAGGCGCCTCCTTTACTAACAAATTGAAGGTGTCCTTTTAATTCTTTGGAAGCATTTTTTATTTGGTATTTTCCTCTGGATATTTCATCTAGGTGGCCATCTTTTGCAAGTTGTGCCAATATGGTGACAATTCTTTTTCTAATAAAGGCATCCTTAACTCCTAGTAGAGCGGCAATTTGCTTGTAATTATATGTATGGTCAGGGTCTTTACTTAAGATTTCAAGAACAGAGCTTGATATATTGCGGTCTTTCATTCTAGCTTATTTATTTGCTCTAGAATATCATTAGCTTCCTTTGTCTTTGCATCGCTTGCTGCTCTGTTAGAATGAGATAACTTATAAGCTTCTTCGGTCAAAGCTTTATACTTTTCCAAGAGCTTTTCTTTTTCAGATTTTTTTTTAAATAGTCCAAACATTATTTATTTATATAAACTTTAGTATAGTCAAAATGAAGCATTTCATTAAAATGTAAATTCTTTACATATCCATGAATAATGTTATATTCTTCTGGGTACCATAAAACTAACATGGGAGCTTCTTGAAGTAAAATGTTTTCAGCATCAGAAAACAGTTTGTAGCGATTTTTCATATCAGAAGTAACTAATGCTTTTTCAATGGTTTGATCATATAATTTATTTTTAAACCTTGCTACATTTGGCCACATGTAGTCATCTGTTTTTTGAAGTTTATTTCCACTGTAAAATAGATTTAAAAACTCTATTGGTGAAGGGTATTGGCTAAGCCATGTAAAGTGAAACATATTAGATTTTCCAGTAGCGGCTCTGTTTATTTTTTGCTTTCTACTTTCTTGCTCTATTGTAACAGAAACATTTAGTACGTTTTGTATTTGATTTTGAAATTCTTTAGCTGTTTTGGTATGAACTGAATTNCCAATACTTAACTCNAAGCTTACTTCAGGAAAATTTTTACCATTAGGATACCCTGCTTCAGAAAGTAATTTTTTTGCTTTTTCAGGGTTATAATCGTATCCTTTTAAGGAGTCATAGTTGTAATTGTTAAAAGTTTCAATAAATGGCACAATTCCTCTGTTGCCTAACTTTGCCTGTCCTTTCATAATGTTTTCAATAAGGCTCTTTTTATTTATGGCATAGCAAAATGCTTGTCTAACTTTAACATTGTCAAAAGGTGCTTTAGAGACATTAAATTCATAGCAATTAGTGGACATTAATACTTTTCTATCAACTAAATAATTTTTATCATCAAATTCTTTATGATAAGTTTCAAAAAGCTGCTCTACTTCATTTTCTCTTATCTCAGGAAGAACCATTATTTTATTATTAACGAACATTTCTGAGAGAATATCATTTTCCTTCTTTATTAAAATGGTAATAGAGTCTAAATATGGTAGTGAATTACCTTCTGAATCTTTTAAAAAGTAATTTTCATTTTTTGTTAGTTGCATGGAAGAACTATCCTTGCTTAAACCACTGTATTTAAAAGGGCCACACCCATTTACAATTGAAGTACCATATTTATCATAAGCTAATTTGCTTGTTATGGAAGTATGTGTTGATGCAAACAAGTAAATTATTGAGGGTGTTGGTTTGTTTAGTTCAAAGCTTATTGTGCTGTCATCAATTATTTTTATTCCTTCAATAGAGTCTTTCTTTTTATTGTGAAAATCTTCTGCTCCAAGCAAATTATTTAATATCATATTATGCTCGTTATTGTATAGTTCACCACAGAGTAGCTCAAAAGTATGAACTATGTCATAAGGAGATAATTTGGAATTTTCCTTGCTTGAAAAACATTCGTCGTTATGGAAAAACACATTATTTCTTAAATGAAAAATATATTTTGTTTGCTCATCATTTACTTCCCAGCTTTTTGCAATACTGGGTTCAACAGTTAAAGTTTTTGGATTAAACTTTAATAAACTATTATGAATTTGACTTGCCAATCTGTAACCAACACTTTCTTCAATAGAATAAGGAAGCAGGCTGGTGAATATTTCGTTTTCAATAAGTCGTAATTCTCCACCACTTTTTGGATGGTCAGATTTTTGACTTAATAATGGGTCTTCATCTAGTTTTGATTTAGAACTATTGTCACAAGAATAAGCTAGACAAATTAAGACTATAGCAAGTCCACTAAAGAATACTTTTTTGAAGTTCATTGTANATTAATTTTTGGAGTAGTTTTCGATATAAACTATCATCTTAACAA